>JAYRVN010000139.1:0-3778 GCA_041918535.1 Chloroflexota bacterium | reverse complement strand
TGAGTCCATACCTGGTGCAGCGCCATCCGGCTTACTGGGACGACCCGGCCGCCTTTCGGCCCGAACGCTTCGCCGCCGGTTGGGATCGCGACCGGCCCCGCTTCGTTTATTTCCCCTTTGGCGGCGGCCCGCGTCTGTGCATCGGCAACAACTTCGCTCTGATGGAAGCCACGCTCATCCTGGCGACGCTGGCGCAACACTATCGCCTCACCCTTGACCCCGTTCACGACGTCATCCCTCAACCGGCTCTGGTGCTTCGGCCAAAAAACGGCGTCCATATGACCCTGCACCACCGCTGATCCCTTCCCATCCACCTATGAAATCACTCACCCACAACACGATCCTCATCACCGGCGCTGGCGGCGGTTTCGGCCAGGAAATGGTGCGTCAACTGTGGCGCGAAGGTGCGCACCTGATTCTCACTGACGTCGCCGGCAGCGACCTGCCCGCCAAAATTGCCGCGCTGACGGACACGTTGGGTGACGGCCCCGGCCGCGTCCTCGGTCAGTTCGAGGCTGATCTCACCAGCCCCGATGGTTGCGAAACGGTCTATGCCAACACCCTCAGCCTGACGCCCCACCTGGACATCCTCATCAACAACGCCGGCATCGCCCAATTTGGCTTCTTTCAGAATGTGCCGGCCGACCGGTGGGAGAAGTTGCTCCAGTTGAATCTATGGGCCCCCATGCGTCTGACGGCGCACTTCTTGCCCGACATGCTGGCGCGGGGTTCCGGCCACATTGTCAACGTTTGCTCAATGGCAGGTGTTGTGCCCACGGCGGGTCTGGCGGCTTACAGCGCCGCGAAGTCTGGTCTGCGCGCTTTCAACGAGGCGCTCTCCGAAGAGGTGCGGCCGCGCGGCGTGGCTGTGACGGCGATTTTTCCGTTCTTCGCCCGCACGCCGATTTTGGATTCAGAAAGTTTCGGCCGAAAACCCAACCTGCCTGATAGCGTTCTCTACGACCCCGCCTTTGTCGTAGCCGAACTGGTCAAAGGCATCCGCCGCGAGAAGCTGGAAATCTTCCCCGGCCTTATCCCCCGGCAAGTCAGCCTCGTGCGCCGTCTGGCGCCGGCGACGCTGCCGTATTTAACGCGCTGGATTCTCAGGTCAGGGGCGCGCTGAAAAAAGGAGGGGGAGGGAATCGGCCGAATCCTCCCCCTTCCACCGACCAACAATCAGCTCCCTCGACTTGAAGTCTGAGGGAGGTGGTCCAATTCAACCGGGCCTTAGTTCAACCAACCGGTTACGGGGCCGTCATCACACTGACGCTAATGCCGGAATGATAGTTAACGGCCATATAGATGGCGTCATTGGCGTCCGAGCCGGGGATGCCGCTCATCACGCCCCAGGCTCCGTTATTGAGGAACCAGGGGCCGCCGCTATCGCCCGGGCCGGCCAGCGGGCTGTAGCCGCCGGTGTTGTCCACCCGAATAAAGGTGGCATCCGCGCTAGGCACATAGCTCGGCGCATACGTCTTGCTGCTAATATAGCCGCAAGTGTAAAATGTGGTCATGCCATATTTGCACACGTAGTTGCCGATAGCCTGATTATCGCGGCTCTTCGTCGAGGTGATTTCACGCGTGGATCCGTCGTTCCACCACTTGATCCAGTTCTTAACCGTATAGCCGGGCGCTGTATGCCACTGAACATCGAACGTATCCTGGAATTTCTCGGCCTTGAAGGTCAGGGCGGTGCCGCTGTAACTCTGGCTATTGCCGCAATGGGCCGCCGTCGAGATGCCTTTCACACCGTCGGAAGTGCGTTTCACACCAAAACCGCTGGTGCAAGTGCTGAGCGAAAGTCCGCCATAAATGTTGGCCGCCGGCGAACTCATGCGCTCCACCGTGATCACCGCGACGAGAGGTGAGAGGGAAATCGCCCCACGTTGTAAGGCGGCATCCAGGCCGGCGCGGTCAGCCACATACAGCTGCACCCGATTCTCAAAGACATTGATTTCCGACTCAACCGCCAGGTCCAGGCCGCGCACAGCCGTCATCGCTTCGGTCTGAGCCTGGCGTAGCGCAGATAGCGTAGCGGCGGCGGGACGAATATCCACCAGCCCGGCCAACCCTGAGCGCTGAATATAGGTCGCTAGCGCGTCGGTGTTATTCTGCGTTGTCAGCACGACCACGCGAAAGTCGGGCGTGTGCTGCACCCACAAGCCGGCAAAGGTCGCCGCTTCTTGGCGCGTCAGCGCGGCATCCAGATTGCCGGCGGCTTCCTGCAAGTCGAAGCGTCGCACGGCTTCAGCCACACTGACGCCCATGTGATCGGCATAGATTTGCGCATCCGTCATCCGGGCCTCGGCCGCGGAAAGGTGACGCGGGATTGAAGCCTGGGCTGCGGCCGCTGGTGTATGCCCGGGCGAGAAGGCTACCGCCATCAGCACAAACATCAGGGCTAGAGTCAAACTAATCAGACGTAAACGGGTCATGGGAGTTTCTCCTGGGCAAGAATAGTGTGCCGCTTCGTATTTTTTCGTTTCTCCGTCTCGTAGAGAATACGCCAGCCGATGGCTGTGATGTGGGTTTCACCAGAGCCAAGCCATTGCCCAAGCGCGCCGACCGGTCGTGCTAGGGTTGCAGCTCAAAGGAAACCGTTGTCAATCTATAGTGTACTCGCTTAAACCCTTGCAGCGCCAGCCAACTTGACAAGCATGGTGTTAATCGTTTTACACAGGCCGCACTTACCCAACCCTACTGCCATCAACAACAGGCTTTGTACCCCACACCGAGAAGGTTTTCTATCTACAGTATACGTCCGCCTGCGCCTGTAGACAAGCGCCGCCTGTCTGGTTGGCGACCAGCTAGGCCTGCCTCGTTACACATCAAGTGGCAGGCGGCGAGACCTCACCTAATCCCCCATCTCCGTCTTCGCCCCTGTAAAAAAAAGGGGGCCTCTACATAGGCCCCCTTCGAATAACAGCATCTATGGCGACAAAACAACCTATTGATAGGTCACATTCACCGCGATCCAGTCGAGCGAGAAGTCACGCGCCGTGGAACTGGCGATAGTGACCACGCGCACGCGGAAGCTCGTGTTGCCCAGTTCACCCGTCGTCCAGGCATGTCCCCAGGTGTCGGCGCTTGTGCCCAGAATATAGGTGGCCTCGCTGGTTGTCAAATCCGCAGTTGTCTTGGCCGCCGTCCATGTCGCGCCGCCATTCCAGGATAGTTCCACGCAAATACGCGGCGTATTGCTGGCGCTATCCACCTTGGCATCCAGGCGCACCTCAATTCCCTTGACCGCAACGCCGCCCGGCAGGCTGACATTGTAGTTGTAGAAGATGTGGCGATCGCGCTTGGTGCTGGTGCAGGAAGTGCTACTGCCTTTGCCGCTGTCCGTGTCCACGGCAAACGCGGCGTCATCGGAGTAGGCGTTGGTTGGATTGGTCTGGAAGCCGTTGTTGTCGCCTGAGCCGCTGGTCACCGGGCTATTCGCCGAAGGACTCAGGAAGCCCGTCTGAGCAGGCGGCGGCGGCGTGGGCGTGGGGGTGGGGGTGGGAGTTGGCGTCGGCGTCGGCCCTGGTGGGGTCGGCGTCGGCACAGGCCCACCACAACCCGGTAACTGGAACGAAGCGATGCGCGTGCGCCACGGGGCGGAACCCGTCGTCTGCAAGTATTCTGTGGTGTACCAGAAGGTGCAGTCGTCAACCGGGTCTACCGACAGGTTGCTGTAATCGCCCCAACGTGAGGCGCTGTGCGTCTGCGAGCCGGTGCCGTTGATGATGGTGTTGTCGCCCTGCGTCATCGTGCCCAAGGGGTCACCCGCCAGCCG
>JAYRVN010000138.1:0-18691 GCA_041918535.1 Chloroflexota bacterium | reverse complement strand
GGGCCGAACGGCGCGGGCAAGTCCACCTTGCTGCGGATTGTAGCCACATTGCTCACGCCCACGGCCGGGCATGTGCAGGTGGGCGGGTGGCCGTTGCCGCAACACGCCGACCGAGTGCGCCAACATATCGGCCTGGTATCCCATCATTCCTTGCTGTATGGCGATTTATCGGCCGAAGAGAATCTGTTGTTTGTGGCCCGTTTGTACGGGTTGGCCGATGCGCCGGCGGTGGTAACCCAGGCCCTGGAGCGCGTCGGCTTACGCGCGCGCCGGCGCGACCCGGTGCGCACCTTTTCGCGCGGTATGCTCCAACGGCTGACGCTGGCCCGCGCCACCCTGCACACGCCGGATGTTTTGCTGTTGGATGAGCCGTATACCGGTTTGGATCAAGAAGCCTCGGCGTTATTGGATGCGTTGCTTCAGCAAGAACAGGCCATCGGCCGCACAATTCTGATGATTACGCATGATCTGACGCGCGGGCTGAACCTGTGCGACCGCATCGTCATTTTGAATCGGGGCCGCATCGCCCGCGACATGGCGCGAGAACAGGTCAGCCTGACTGAATTCCTGGAAGTTTATCATACAACGGTTAGAGGAGGGCGTCTTGACCCCGTCTGAACAAAGGCAACTGCAAACGCCGGCGGCGGCCGGCCCCTCCTGGCTGACAGCCGCTTTGACTATTGCCTGGAAAGACCTGATGATGGAACGGCGCACGCGCCAGACATTGAATGTGATGGTGGTGTTCTCGCTGATCACGGTGGTCACCTATAATTTTGCGCTAGATTCGGATTTGAGCGCGGCGCGGGAAGTGGCGGCGGGGTTGCTGTGGGTGACCATCTTGTTGGCGGGGACGCTGGGGTTGAATCGCTCGTTTTCGGCCGAAACTGAATCCCGCGCCATAGATAGTTTGTTGATTAGCCCCGTTGACCGCAGCGCCATCTACATGGGCAAAGTCCTGAGTAATTTCCTGTCTATCCTACTGGTCGAGATCATCTTGCTCCCCGTCTTTGCCATATTCTTCAACAAACCCTTCTGGCGCTTATCCGTCTTGGTTATTGTCTTGCTAGGCACGCTGGGTTATGTGGCGGCAGGTGTTTTAGTCTCATCCATGGCCAGCCAGACCCGCGCCAGCTATATCCTCATCCCGATCCTGCTGCTGCCGCTCGCCCTGCCTGTCGTGCTCTCGGCTGCCCGCGCCACGGCCGCCCTGGTCAACCCCCAGTTGCCCCCTTTCTCGGAAGTCCAGCTTTCTTACGTTTTGGTGATCGTCTATGATCTCCTCATGTTCGTGGCGGGCTTTCTGACCTATAATTATGTGGTTGAGGAGTGAGGCAAGTGATTCGGCCGCATCCAGACGGCGTTGAGAGTGAAGGCGCAGCGTGACGCGGCTCTTTGGTCTGTCAATAACCCGAATTTTGGGAGTTAAAGCATGGCACTCGATGTATTGAACCGTCGTATTCGCATCTTGAATACCCTGGGCGCCGTTTCCCTGGTCTTTTTGCTCGGCATGATTTTCCTCTTCGCGCCGGCCGAAAAAAGTATGGGGAATGTCCATCGGCTCTTGTATTTTCATGTGGGCATTGCCTGGGTATCGGCTGTGGCGTTTTTCTTCGCCCTCGCCTACGGCGTGTTATACTTGCGCCGGCGTGAGACAAAATGGGACGCCTTAAGCCTGGCCTCGGTAGAAGTTGGGCTGGTCTTCTTTACCATTACCATCGCGGTCGGTTCTGTGTGGGCCAAAGCGGCCTGGACCAAGTGGTGGGTGTGGAGCCCGCGCCTGACTTTGGTTGTGGTCATGTGGTTGGTGTATGTGGCCTACTTCATGTTGCGCGGCGCAGTAGAAGACCCGCAAAAACGTGCGCGCTTTGCCGCCGTGTATGTGGTAGCCGCCTTTGTGACGGTGCTGCTCACCTATTTGAGCATTCGCATTTTCCGCGACATCCACCCGACGGTGGTAGGCGGCACCTTGGAATCGGCGCAAGGCGCGGCTCAAGGCGGCTCGCAATTTGAGAGCGGGATTGAGTCGGCGCGCATGGGAATCACCCTGGCGACTTCCTGTGGCGTGTTTTCCATCATTTTTCTGGCGTGGATGGCGAATCGTTATCGGCTGCAATTGCTGACAGACGAAGTTGCCCTGTTGAAGTCTCGTGTGCTCGGCCGTATGCGGGCGTGAAGGAATGCCAGCGGCAGCCCGGTGGGGTTTTGTGCCTGTTGCCTGCCCGCCGGTTGCCGATAAGGAAGAATGTGTATGAACCTGTGGCCTTTGCTGATGCTTTGGCAGTCCATTGAACCGGACAAGTTGAACGGCTATTTGATTTTAGGGTATGGGGTGATGTGGGCGATCGCGATGGCGTATCTTCTCTACACGACCAACCGCCAGCGTAATTTGCGGGAAGACGTGAAGATGCTGCGGCAACTACTGGAAGATGAACCAGATTCGGCCGAATCCCGTCAATAAGAGAAACGCCATGCTCGAAACAACCCGGCGTCGTTTTTCCACGACCCAAACCCTGTTAATCGGCCTGGGCGTGTTGCTGGTTATCTTCCTGATCCTCGGCACAATCAACCAGGCCGTCACGCCCAAACCGGCTTTCGTTTTCGGCATTGAGGGTCAACCCTTTGTCATCTTCGTCTTCATCGCCTTCATGGGCGGCATTCTGAGTTTCGTCTCGCCCTGCACCTTGCCCATCTTGCCCGCCTATTTCGCCTTTGCCTTCCAAAGCGGACGCAAACAGGTGGCCGCCAATACCCTGGCCTTCATCCTGGGGTTAGCCTCCCTTTTCAGTTTATTAGGGGCCAGCGCCGGCGTGTTGGGGCGATTTCTCAACAGCAGCCAGACCATCCTGGTGTTAGTCGGCGGCGCCGCCGTGATGATCTTTGGCGTCATGAGTTTGCTGGGCAAGGGTTTCACCGGCTTGCAAAGCCTGAGCCAACAGGAACACGACGCCTCTCTCACCGGCTCTTTCCTCTTCGGCATGACTTTTGCCGTAGGCTGGTCCGGCTGCGTCGGCCCTATCCTGGGGGCGGTGTATGGCCTGGCGATTAACCAATCCCCACTCCGCGGAGCCATGGGCCTTTTCATGTATGCGATGGGCCTCGGACTTCCCTTGCTGATTGTCTCCACCTTTTTTGGGCGCGCGGACCGTGACAGCCTGCTCTGGCGCATCTTACGCGGCAAAGGCGCGACTGTCACAACCTACACCGCCATTATCGCGGTGGTATGGGCGCTGGCTATCTGGCGCATTCTGGTGGCTTTTGTCCAATACGCTTTCAACAACTTCAGCGCCCTCAGCGGACAGGAATTTCTGCCCATTCACCAATGGGTATTACTCCTGGCGGCTCTCGTGGGGGTGGGCTTGTGGTTTTACACCAGTCAGCAAGGGGGGCGGGTGACGCTCAACTTGCACTCCACCCAACTTATCAGCGGTCTGTTGTTCCTGGCGTTGGGGCTGATGATGATTAGCGGCACGCTCACACGGCTGAATGCGCTCATCCCTCTGGACTGGTCCGAACCATTTCTACGCGCCGAGGATTGGTTCATTCAGTTGTTTAACTGAGCGGGTGGGCGCAATCCGCACATGAGGCTGACGGGTTGATTGCGTCCGGGAGAAACAACATGCCTGAGCAAGATTCCTCGCGCCGCCATCCGCTGGTGATTGTCGGCGGGCTGGCCTTGATCGGCCTGGTGGTAGCGACCGTGCTGTTTCGGCCGATTTGGTTCGGGTCGGGTCAAGATTCGGCCGATACGCTGCGCTCCCTGCCTGCCCCCGCCCTCCCTGAAGCCGCCCCCATCCGCGATGGCCTGGGCAGTCTGGCCGTCGGCTCTCCGGCCCCGGATTTCACCCTGAGCGATCTGGACGGCCGTCAGGTCTCCCTCCACACTTTCCAAGGCCAACCGGTCATGCTCAATTTCTGGGCCACCTGGTGTGGGCCCTGCCGCCTGGAAATGCCGGAAATTCAAGCCGCCTACGACGCCCGGAAAGCCGACGGTTTTGTTGTCCTGGCTCTTGACCAGGATGAAGACCCGGACACCGTTCGCGAGTACATGGCGACACTGCAACTGACCCTCGTCCCCTTGATGGATGTTAACCTTCAGGTAGCGGAACAATATGGCGTGGCGGGTATTTATCCGACAAGCTACTTCATCACGCCGGACGGGATTGTCAGCGCCGTCCATCGCGGCCCGATCACCCAGGGGCAAATTGACGATTACCTGAAAGCGATGGCCGCCCAGCCGCGGGGCTAACATGCGGCCATATTGGCGGGCGATCGTAGTGGGCGCGGTGTTGGCCGTGGCTGTCGCGCCGGCCGCCTCCCCCTTTTGGGCGCACGGCGTTGTCCCCCGCACGAATGATTTGGCGCCACACCTCTACCGCGCCCTGGCCCTGACCCGTATTTGGAGTTGGGATAATCTTTGGCCGCGTTGGTCCCCCGATCTGGTGCAGGGCTACGGCTACCCTGTCTTCAACTTCTTCCCGGCGCTCTCCCACATGGCCGTGGTCGCCGTCGCCCAAGTCGGCCTCCCATTGACCACAGCCTATCGGATCGTTGTCTTTCTCCATTTCTGGTTGGCTGCGGTCGGTGTCTATCTATTCGGCTTAGCCCTTGGGCGGGAGATTCGGCCGAAACACCACATCTCCACCCTGGCCGCCTGGTTAGGGGCGCTGGCCTACGTTTACAGCCCTTACCTGCTCTACGACACCCATATTCGCGGCAGCCTGCCCGAAGCGCAAGCCCTGGCTATCTTGCCCTGGCTGGCGTTGGCCTGGCAGCAAGCGGCGCGTGGCCGCCTGAAATGGATCGTTGCCCTGCCTTTTGTGCTGGCGGCTATGCTGCTCAGCCACTATCCGGCAACCTACCAGACATTGTGGCTATTCGGCCTGGGGTGGGCAGCGATAGTCATCCGGCGGGGGCGGTCGGCGCTGGTCGGCCCGGCAGTGGGCTTGGCGCTAGGCGTTTTGCTCACCGCCTTCTTCTGGTGGCCCACCCTGACCGAAATCAAATACACCCGGTCCGATCTGAGTATCAGTCAGGGTTACGGCCTGGCGGACAATTTTCTCTTTTGGCCTGAGTTGGCCGCCTGGCCGGTGTTGCCGACAGACCCGGCCCTGGTGAATCCGCCGGTAGTGCGCCCGCTACCGTTGACAGCGCTCTTAGTCGGGTGTGTGGGATTGTTGTGGGGCTGGCGACGCCTGCCGCCGACACGCCGACAAGCGGCCGGTTTGGCCCTGGCCCTGATCGCCCTCTGCGCCTGGCTGATCACGCCCGGCTCGGCCTGGGTGTGGCGTCTTGTGCCGCTGTTAGCCCAAACATTATATCCGTGGCGGCTGCTGGGGGTGGCGTCATGGCTAGGGGCGGCGCTGGTGATTATTTCGGCCGAATCCTTTCTCGCCCATACCCGTCGCCCTGTCTTGCTCACGGCTGGCCTCAGCGCTTTGTTCATCACCGCCGCCATTCCCTGGCTCTTCCCGCCGCGCGAACCCATGCCCGAAGAGCCTACCCTGGCCGATCTGTTCGCTTTTGAAGCGCCGCCCAACTTCATCGGCACGACCACATTGGGCGAATTCTTGCCGCGCACCGTCACCGAATTGCCGGATTCGGCCGAATTGCGCGCCGAACTCCTCCACAATGGGCAGGCCGACCGCCTCGATGGCTGCGCGCTGGCCGCCCAGGGCTGCACGTCTCCCAACCCGTTGGCGGCCGAATATCAACTTTCCCTGGCCGAACCCACCCGCTTCACCTACCGCCAATTCGCTTTCCCCGGCTGGCAAGTCATACTCGACGGGGCGCCGCTGGCCTGGCGGATCAGTCAACCCGATGGCCTGATTACCTTTACCCTCCCCGCCGGCGCGCACCACTTGAAGGTGGTCTGGGCCGACACGCCGCCTCGGCAATGGGGGGCCGCGATGTCTTGGCTGACGCTGATCGGCCTGATCCCGGCGACAGCCCTGGTCGGGCGACGTCTGGCGCGCGCGCAAGACAACGAATCGGCCGAATCCATTCCGCGATCCGTCCGCCCCCTGCTGGGTCTCGCCCTGCTGACTCTGGCCGTATGGGCCGCCTGGGCTACCTTTGACACGCCCCTCCGCCGCTCTCGCCTGACGCCTGCGGGCGTGCTCGGCGCGCCGGCCATGACACCGCTAGATTATGCCGGGGAATTGCGCCTGCTGGCCGTGGAACTGCCCGCCGCCCTGCCTAGCGCCGCTGCGCCCCTCTCAGTCACCCTGTACTGGCAAGCCCTGCATCAAATTGGCGCGCCCTATGAAATTGGCGTTCAGGTGTTGGACGACCGGGGTGTGGTTTGGAACACGCCGGACAACGCGCGTCCGCGCAATTGGCGTTTCATCGGCAATGACCCGTGGCCCCCAACCGGCTACCGCCTGGAACCGTTCCGCATCACGCTGCTCGACGGCGCGCCGCCCGGCCGCTATCACCTGGACGCCGGCGTGGTGCGGCGCGATACCGGCCAGACAATCGCCGCTCATACCCTGGGTTATTTTGATGTGGTCGCCCCTGCGCATGGGGAGCGCCCGCTGGAAGCCGGTCTGCTGCCTTTGCAGCCGCCGCCGGAAGCGGGCGGGCTACGCTTGCTAGGCGTTCGCCCCGACCGCGCGGAGGCGCGGCCCGGCGACCCCGTGCGCGTGGGGCTGCTCTGGCAAGTCGTTGGCCCCGCCGCCAATCGCTTCTCCCTGGCCCTGGTGGATGCCGCCGGCGTCAACGGATGGGCCACGGAGCAGGCTGTGAGCGACAGTTTCCCGGCGACTGCCTGGCAGGTTGGCGATCGCTTGCGCAGTGAGACCGTGTTGCGCCTGCCGGCCGGCTTAACCGGCGGCGAATATCGCTGGCAAGCAACCTGGGCCGGACGCGCGCCGCTGACTCTGGCCTCGCTGCGCCTATCGGCGCCGGAGCGAATCTTTACGCCGCCGGCCGACTACACCTCGGTGACAGCCGAGCCCCTGGGTGAGACGGCAACCCTGCTCGGCGGCGTTTGGCAACCGGTGGATGCCCACACTGCGCGCCTGACGTTGCTGTGGCGGGCAGAGCAAGTGACAACTACCAGTTATCGCGTGTTTGTGCATGTGTTGGATGCCGCCGGCAACATCGTGACGCAATCCGATGGCGAGCCGGCCGACTGGACACGGCCGACGACAGGCTGGCTGCCCGGCGAAATTGTGCCCGACACGCATAAGTTGGACGTGGGGGTGGCGGATCTGGCAGGGCTGCGCGTGGCGGCGGGAATGTATGACCCGGCCGACGGCCGGCGTCTACAGACCCCGGCGGGGGTGGATGCGCTGACAGTGCCGGGGCCGTAAAAGGCCCGTCTCAGACGGAAACGCCCCTTTACGGCCGATACAAGTTGGGGTCTGTGGCAGCTTGCGCCGGCGGAGCCGGGATAGCGTAGTAGTGGGTCAGGCTAAATTCCGTCACAGGGGCAATGAGATGTTGAGTCTGGTTCTGGATAGGCTCGTAACCAATGCCTAAGTACCAGATGGCGCCGCCTTTGACCTGAGGGAAAGCGGCGTAGAGCTTGGCGGCCCAGCTAATGTCCCGGAGGGCCTTTTCCGGATCGGGCAAGTCGTGAGATTGCCAGCCCCACTCGGTCATGAGGACGGTGGGGCGGGGAATACCGTTTTGATCACAGATGTCGAAAAGGGAGAGGAATCGGCCGATTTTGAATGGGTAGCCGTCCGTAATGTCATCCGCTATCAAACTGCTCTCGTGCACGGCAATGGCGATTCGATCCGGATTATTGCCGGCCAGGCGCAGGAATTGCAGCATCTTGGGGCCCGCCCAATCCTCCGGCTCCGGCTCGCCAGGCGACCAGCCAAAAGCGGCCCAGCGAAAACCGTCTTGTTGCGCCAGGCGCGCCTGCTCTAGAGAGAATTCCGCCAACCATTCCGAAAGGTTTTTGTCCAACTCGTTCATGGTTTCCAGCCAGATTTGGTCTTTGTAAGGTTCCAGTTCCGCCGGAAAGCGCTCGCGATGCCATTGCCAATGCAAGCGGGCAGCCGTAACGGCCGGCAAGCTATAATCGGGCACATCATTGCCCGTGGTACGGAAAACGAGCGTATGATCTACGCCGCTCGCCAGTTTCAACCCAATGGCTTCCAGGATAGGGCCGCTGTTATCCACACTTTTGAGGAAGAAGGGCACGCCGGCGGCATCGAGTCGCCGCATCCATTCACCAATGCCCAGGCTATTACCCCCTACGCCGACGTGAAACCCGATTTTGTTGTAGCCTATCTCCTGGCCGGCAGCCTGAAGCTGTGCGCGTACGGCGGCGAAGTCTACAGTCGGATAGGGTGTGGGAGTCGGTAATGGCAGCGAAGGCGTGGGGGGCGCTTCCGCTACGCCAATCAACGGCAAATAGGTGTTGCCGGTCGGATAACCGGAGTCGGCGGGCAACGTGGGCGACGGAACGGGCGGTGTAGGGGATGGAACAGGCCGTGTGGCAACCGGATAGGCGGTCGGGATAGGTGTATCCAGCGACGGATAGGCAACGGGCGGCGGCAACGTATTTGTCTGCGCCGGATAACCGGCAGGTGTGGCCGGTGTGTCCGTTAATTTGGCAGGCGTGGACAAAGGGTTGCCGGGTGTCGGGGAGACGGGTTGAATCCGGCAGGCCAGACTGATGAGAAAGAGGCAGAGCACGCCTCCAACTCCCAACCGCTGTTTAACCGACATAGCGTAGCTCACGCGGAAGCGTGGTGAGGCACTCATAGCCTTCGGCCGAAATCACCACATCATCCTCAATCCGCACCCCACCCCGTCCCGGCCAGTAGATGCCCGGCTCTACGGTGAAAACTGCGCCAATGGGCAGGGGGGCGCGGCTGCCGGCCATCAACGACGGCGGTTCATGCGGCTCCATACCCAGGCCGTGTCCGGTGCGATGGATAAAATATCGGCCGAAACCGGCATCTTCAATCACCTCACGCGCAGCCTGATCAAGCGTCTCGCCGCTCACACCGGGCCGCGCCGCCGCCACACCTTGCGCGTTAGCCGCCTGCACAACGTGGTAAATATGGGCCAATTCCGGCGCAATCTCGCCCACGGCAAACGTGCGGGTGATGTCTGAGACATAATCGCCCACCCGCGCGCCCCAATCCAGAATGAGCAAGTCGCCGGCCTGAATCGGCCGATCCGTAGGCACGGCGTGCGGCGACGCCCCGTTCGGGCCGGCTGAAACAATCGACTCAAAAGCCGGCCCATCAGCCCCGGCTTCGATCAGCGCCTGCAAAAGCATCGCCGCGATCTGTCGCTCAGTCTGGCCGATCTGAATGCGCGGCAAAAGCATCTCCAGCGCCTTCTCGGCCACGGTGGCGGCGTGACGCATGGCAGCGATTTCATCCGCCTCTTTGCGCAGGCGCAAAGCCGCCACCAGATCGTCGGCGTAACGCCGGATCAGGCCGGGGGCCGCCTGGGCCAGTTGCTGGTATTCCAGGACGCGCATACTCAACGCCTCAAGGCCCAGACGCTGCTGATCCAGGTTGAGGGTCTGAGCTGCCTGCGCAAAAGCTGTTTGATAGCCGTCCTCATCCCGCCAGGCAAAGATGCGGCCGGCGGCGATGCCCGCCTGTTCCGCTTTGATCGCCTCTAGGACCGGGATGATCACCGCGCTATCATCGGCGCGCCCGGTCAGAAAGAGCAGGATGGGCCGTTCGCTAAGATGGGAATGCATGCCGCTGAAATAGGTCAGGCTTGGCCCGGGCGTGAGGGTCAGCATATCCAGTTGGGCGGCGGATAAGGCGGTGTGGAGACGCGAAAGACGGTGAGAGTGCATGGCAATACCTGAGCCAGTATGGGGTTGGGGAAAGGGAAAACGCTTAGGCGATGGTCAACTCGACTAACGGCACGCCCGGTTGGACGGCGTCGCCGGGGGCGCAGTGGAGGCTCTTCACTACGCCGGCTTGGGGCGCCTGGATCGGGATGATCATTTTCATGGATTCCAACAGGATCAGCTTGTCGCCGCTTTCGACACGGTCGCCGACGGCAACGAGCACCTGAGAGACAATGGCCGGAATCGTAGCGGAGAGGGCGCCGGCGCTGGGGCTGGATTCGGCCGATTGTGCGCGCACCAGGTGGTAGCGCAAGGTGCGGCCATTGACCCATAGCTGCCGCTGATCGCCCTGCCCACGCCCCGCCGCCCGAATACGCCGGCCGGCTTGCTCTAGAATAAAGCTGCTGCCGTCGTTATGCAGCACACGGCAGTCGGTAGCCTGACCGTCTATAACCATGTGCAATTGATCGCCCTGACGGGTGACGCTAATCTCTTGTTCCTGTCCGTTCAGATTAATCTTGAATTTCATGCGATGGTTAGGGGAACAATGGCTTTAACCTGCACGGTAAAGCCATCGAGAGCCTGGACAACAATGGGCTGGTTCAGGGTGATCGGTTCGGCCGAAACCGCGCGCCAAATCTCTCCCCAGGCGATGACCGTGCCCACATATACCCCATGCTCTAAGTGGAAATCGACCGTGGCGCGTCCCCGCTGGCCCACCAGCCTTTCCGCCCCCGTATGCGGGCGGGCGCGTTGCGAACGCGCTACCGCGATCAGGATGATCAGCATGAGAACGGCTGTCGGCAAGCTCACACCGATAGCGGCGGCCAGGGATAGGCGTTGAAATGTGGCGGCATCGGCGGCATTAAACAGCACATAGAAACCCGCCGCTAAGGTTGCCACGCCGGTGAGAGTCAACACGCCGAACGTGTGGGTATGGGCTTCCAGGATAAAGAGGACAAAAGCTATGCCCACCAGGGCCAGGCCCAACAGGTTGGCGGGGAGTTGTCCCAGGCCATAAAAAGCCAGAACCAGACACAGCACGCCCACAAAACCGGACACCCAGCCGCCCGGCGCGCGCAGTTCGGTGATCACCGCCAGCGTGCCCAGGCTGATCAACAGGCTGACGATCAAGGGGTTTGCCAGGAAGAGCTGGGCCTGCTCCAGAAAATGCCAGGCGAAGGGCAAAACAGCCGCCCCGTCGGTATCCAGAACAACGGGCCGCTGGTTGACAATCACCGCGCGTCCATCCACTTGAGTGAGCAAATTGTCCAGATCGGGGGCGATCACATCAATCAGACCGATGGCCAGGGCCTCATCGGCGCTGACGGCGCGCGCCTCTTCCACCATCTGCTCCGCCAGGGCTTGCGCTTCGGCCGAACGGTTTTGGGTCAGGCTGCGCACCGTGGCCTTGATGTCTTCCACGGCCTTGCGATAGAGGGTCTCACCTAAATCGGCACCGCCGGCATCCACCGGCGAGGCGGCGCCGATGATGGTTTCCGGAGCCATCGCCGCCAGATGGCCGGCCAACGTAACGATGCTGCCGGCCGAGGCCGCCTGCGCCCCAGCCGGGGCGACATAGACAATGACAGGGACAGCGGCATTGCGGATGAGCGTCACAAGGCGCAACATACTGCCGCTATCACCGCCGGGGGTGTTCAGGCGTAAGATGACGGCGGGCAGGGCTTGGGATTCGGCCGAATCCAGACCCCGCTCGACATAAGCCGCCGTAGCCGGATAGATGGGAGTATGGACATCGAGCAGTAGCACCGGTTGGCCGGCAGCCCCAACCGACCGGCTGATTACCGGCAGGGCGAGAAGTAGCAGAAGGAATCCAAAAATAGAGCGTCGCATTTTATTCCTGTCTCGGCCCACTATACAACACTCCCCGGCAAATTCCAATCGTCAGGACGCGCGGCTGAGGAGCCTGTAATCTACAGCCTGAGGCCTAAGGCCAGGCATGCCCCTGACCGAGGCTCCAGGCCTGGGCCAGACAAAAAACCGCTAACGCCACCACGGCCAGAATCCCCAGCCATCCGAGGCCGCAACCAGCCCGCGACTCATCATTTTGGCGGTTGATTAGAATGGATAGACCGAGCATCGAAACGGCCACGCCGCCAAAAAAGCCGGCGGCCAGCAGGTAAGACATAAAGGTTAGCATAATACGTTCTCTCGCGAACTGAGAAACTTGTGGTCTTTGGCGCGCCGCGCTCACCGGAGACAATTGACAGCGACCTGACCCTCTGCTAAGGTTACGCTCAACAAACACCTCTATTCTATACGCCTTTGTCGTGGACGTGTTGCGGAGAAGCCTATGACACACGGTTTATTAGCCTCGCTCAATATTCTGGACTTTTCGACCCTTTTGCCGGGGCCGTATGCCAGCCTGCTGCTGGCTGACCTGGGCGCGAACGTCGTGCGTGTGGAAGCGCCGGATCGTCCCGACCTGGCGCGCCTGACGCCGCCGTTCGACGGAGACACCTCCGCCTGGCACGCCGTCTTGAATCGCAACAAGCGCTCGCTGGCGCTCAATCTGAAAGCGCCCGGCGCGGCGGACATGGTCAAACGGTTGGTGCAGACGTATGACATCGTACTGGAGCAGTTCCGGCCGGGGGTGATGGATCGGCTGGGAGTGGGATATGCAGCGCTGCGCGAGGCCAACCCGCGCTTGATTTATGTGGCCCTGACCGGCTATGGGCAAACCGGCCCTTATCGCGACCGGGCTGGTCACGACATCAATTATCTGGCGCTGGCGGGGGTTTCGAGCCATTTGGGGCGGCGGGAAGGCGGGCCCGTTCCGCTCGGCGTGCAGGTGGCGGATGTTGGGGCCGGGTCGTTGCTGGCGGTGATGGGGTTGTTATCGGCCGAAATTCATCGCCGCGTCACCGGCGAAGGCCAATTCGTGGATGTCAGCATGTTCGATGGGGCCGTCGCCTGGAACACCCTAGCGCTGGCCCATTACTTCGCCAGTGGGCAAAATCCTGCGCCCGAAGAACAGTGGCTTAACGGCGGCAGCTTCTACGATTACTACGAAACCGCCGACGGGCGTTATCTGGCGGTGGGCAGCCTGGAACCGAAATTCTGGACGGGTTTTTGCCGGGCAATCGGCCGAAGTGACCTGATCAATCCCGGCTTCTCGCTGGCCCCGGCCAACCAGCGCTACGTCAAGGCTGAAATTCAAGCGGCAATCCGCGCCAAGACATGGGCCGAGTGGTCGGCTATTTTTGCCGCCGAGGATGTTTGCGTGGAGCCGGTGCTGACGGTGGCGGAGATGCTCGAACATCCGCAGACGCAAGCGCGTGGGTTGGTGGCGGCGGTCCCACGCGGGGATGGGACGACGCGGCAACAGGCAGCGGCGCCGGTGAAATTTTCGGCCGAATCGGCTGTCTATCGGCACATTGGCAAGAAATTGGGGGCAGATTCGGTCGCCGTCCTGGCCGAAATCGGCTTCAGCGCGGACGAAATCGCCGCCTTCGTCGCTCAAGGTACAGTTGCCGTCTCCGAATGACGCGCTGCATCTAGATTCTTGGAGAAGCGGCCTCTCTCCGTTATGATGGTAGGCAGTGAACCTGTCTGTGGGAGTCCGAATATGCAACCCCATTTACTGACCGAAGAACATCGCATGTTTCAAGCGGCTTTCCGTCAATTCGCCGAACGCGAAATCAAGCCCTACCACGCCCAATGGGAGAAGGATGGCATGGTATCGCGTGACGTGTGGCGCAAGGCGGGCGCCAACGGCTTTCTGTGTATGGATGCGCCGGAGGCGTATGGGGGACAGGGCGCGGCCGATTTTCGCTACAACGTCATTATCTCTGAAGAGCTGATCCGGGTCGGCGCCAGCGGTGTGGGCTTTGGCATTCATACCGATATGGTTGTGCCCTACATCACCTATTACGGGACCGAAGAGCAAAAGCGGCGCTGGCTGCCCGGCCTAACGTCGGGCGAGACCATCGCGGCTATCGCCATGTCGGAGCCGAATACGGGCAGCGACCTGGCCGGAGTGCTCACCACCGCTATTCGCCAGGGGGATTACTACCGGCTGAATGGACAAAAAACGTTTATCTCGAATGGCCTGCTGAATGATCTCGTCGTAGTGGTTGCCAAGACGGACCCCAATGCCAGCCATCAGGGCATCAGCTTGCTGGTGGTGGAGCGCGGTATGGAGGGGTATGAGCGGGGGCGGCGACTGGAGAAGATCGGTTTGCACGCCCAGGATACGGCCGAACTATTTTTCCGCGATGTCAAAGTACCGGTTGACAATTTGATCGGCCTAGAAGGGATGGGCTTCGTTTATCTGATGCAACGCTTGCCGCAGGAACGGTTGAGTATTGCGGCGGGAGCGATTGCTGTCGCCGAACAGGTTTTGGATGGCACCGTTCAATATTGCCGGGAGCGCATGGCTTTCGGGCGGCCAATCGGCTCATTCCAGAATTCGCGGTTCAAGCTGGCAGAGATGAAGACCGAGGTGGAAATCGGCCGAATCTTCCTCGATCATTGCATCATGCTGCTCACCCAGAGCCAACTCAGCGTGGAAAAAGCCGCTATGGCTAAATGGTGGTGCACCGACCTGCAACTGCGCGTCATCAACCAATGCCTGCAACTACACGGCGGCTATGGCTACATGCTCGAATACCCCGTCGCCAAAGCTTTCATAGACTCTCGCGCCCAAAGCATCTATGGCGGCACCAACGAGATCATGAAAGAAATTATCGGCCGAGCCATGGGCTTTTAGAACGAAGAACAAAGAAGGGACACAGAGGCTATCCCATGCGCATCTCAATCTTCTCAGCGCATCTCTGAGCCCCGCTTTTAGGAGCAAAACATGACCAGACAACTTGATTTCTTCGACAAAGTGGCCGTCATCACCGGCGCCGGCGGCGAAGGCGCCTCCACCCGCGCCGCCGACCGGGTGGTGGATGAAATCCGCGCGGCAGGCGGCGTCGCCGTCGCCAACTACGACTCCGTGGAAGACGGGGCCAAAATTGTGCAAACCGCCCTCGATACCTTTGGCGGGTTGGATATTGTCATCAACAACGCCGGCATTTTGCGCGATGTCAGCTTTCACAAAATGACCGACGCCGATTGGGACATCATCCAACGCGTTCATCTACGCGGTTCCTACGCCGTCACCCACGCCGCCTGGCCTATTCTGCGCGACAAAGGCTATGGGCGGGTCATTTTCACCACCTCGGCCGCCGGTCTATACGGCAACTTCGGTCAGGCTAACTATAGCGCGGCCAAGCTAGGGCTGTTGGGGCTGGCTAAAACCCTGGCGCTTGAAGGCGCCAAACGCAATATCACCGTCAACACCATTGCCCCGATTGCCGGGTCGCGCCTGACCGAGACCATTTTGCCGGAAGAACTGGTCAAGGCGCTCAAGCCGGAATACGTCGCCCCGCTGGTAGCCTATCTGTGCCATGAAACTTGCCAGGAAAACGGCGGACTGTTCGAAGTGGGGGCAGGTTGGATCAGCCGCCTGCGCTGGCAGCGCACCAAGGGAGCTTTCTTCCCCGTCGCCCAGGGTTTCACCATAGAGGATGTGGCCGCCAAATGGGAGACGCTCAGCGACTGGCGCGAGGCAGAGAACCCATCCACGGCGCAGGACTCCTTCACGCCGGTAGTCAGCAATCTCTCGACGCTCGCCGTCGTCAAGAGCGGCAATGAATTTATCAATCCGGCGCAAGTGTTGGGCTATGAATTTGAACCCGTCACCACCCGTTACGACGAGCGCGAAACCAGTTTATACGCTTTAGGTATCGGCTCGCAGGATTTGCGTTACGTCTACGAGGGGCATCCGCAATTTGCCGTCTTTCCCACTTACCCGGTCATCTTCGGCTTCAGCTTGCTGTGGAAAGTTGTGAACGTGCCGGGGCTGAAGTTCAACCCGATGCTGTTGTTGCACGGTGAGCAATATGTGGAATTGAAGAAGCCGCTACCCGCGCAGGCCACGATCACCCACCGGGCCAAAATCAGCCGGCTTTACGATAAGGGGGACAAAGGCGCGGTGATTGTTTTGGACGTGACCAGCGAAGACGAGCAAGGGGAGGCGGTGGCGTTCAACCAGTATACACTCTTCATCCGCGGCATCGGCAACTTTGGCGGCGAGCGCGGGCCATCGGGCGCCGTGAATGAGCCGCCCAACCGCCCGCCGGATGCGGTAGTGGAGGAGCGCGTGCCGGAGAATCAGGCCATGCTTTACCGGCTATCGGGGAATGACCACAATCCGTTGCACATTGATCCCGGCATGGCGGCGATTGGCGGGTACGATCGGCCGATTCTGCATGGTCTGTGTACGTTTGGTTATGCCACCCGCGCCGCGCTGAAAACCTTTGCCGATAACGACCCGACGCGTTTTAAGAGCATCCGCCTGCGCTTTGCCAAACACGTTTTCCCCGGCGAGACGCTGGTGACGGAAATGTGGCGCGAGGGGGAACAGGTCATCTTCCAGACCAAAGTGAAAGAACGGGATGTCCTGGCCCTGTCGAATGCGGCGATCAGCCTAACCGGGGTGGTGACGCCGCCGGCGGCGCAAGCGGTGGGGAAGGGGATGAAATCGGCCGAATTTTTCTCTGCCGCCCAACGCAACCTGGCCGCCAAGCCTGACATCAGTCGGCAAGTCGGCGCTATCTACCAGTTTCATATCTCGGCGGATGGGAAGATCGCCTCGTGGGTGGTTGATCTAAAGAATAGCCCACCCAGTGTCGTGTCAGGCGTGTCGGAATCGGCCGAATGTATTCTCAGCGCCGCCGACGACGATTTCTGGGCCATGACTCAGGGCCGGCTCGACCCCCAGACCGCTTTCATGCAAGGCAAGCTCAGAGTCCAGGGCAACATCATGCTGGCCACCAAACTGCAAAGCTTGTTTAGCGCGTGAGCGCTCGCGCGACGCCCGGCCGTGGCGCTCCGGTCGGGCGTCACGGCCGGAAGCGGGAGCTTGCGTCAGGTCAAACGCGGGGCTGCTGCCAATCCCTCGTTACCGCCTCGATCACTTGAAGCGTTTTCTTCACGCGCTCCATGGTGATGCCGAAATCGGCGCCGGCTTCATCCAATGACATCGGCCGAACGGTAGGCGTAAGCTGCGTCCGCCAATACCCAAGGCCCTGTCCAACCCGAAACCTCTAGAACATGACCATCATCTATGACGGCTACAGGTCTTACACTTACGCAGCCTTAAAAAAAGTCACCATATCAGTGAACCCATAAAGGCTTATACTTTTAAAAGCAATCGTTATGTCAGCACATTGACTTCTACACTCTTCGCTCCACTTATCTATTCTCTTCTGATCCAGCTTACTGGCCTTGGATTGCTCAGTAAAATAGCCTAAGGTTATGTGGGGCTGGTAACTGTGTTCGGTTTTGAGCCTCCTGTTGTTTCTGTTGAAGTTCTTGTACAAATCTGTTCGCTGCCTCACAATTCTATCAAGTGCAATCTTATCCATATCGTCCTTTGGCTTTAGCTCAGCCACCAGTAATTCATTTCCCCATTTAATGAATCGCTCGAATCTAAATGTAATTGGGTTCGCAGAAGTGATACACATACTGTTTTCTAATTCCTCAATGAGAACCTTCATATCACTTCTTACTAAGGAGTCCGGCAACTCGTTCAAAAAAGCCTTGAAATCCTGCTCAACTGAAACAAATTCGTCAACGTTGCCATCATTTACCCCATCCCACACAGTAACGTGATATGTGTCCGCCGGCAAACGGCAAAACGAAAGAGTGTGCAGGGGTAATCTCTGTTCTATATCATCTAGGGTTATGGCGAGTCTCCGGTAAAGCTGGAGATTGGTGTCCGATAGATCAGCGTTGAGTTTGACAACATCACCATTATGCGTAACGCCGTTGCCGGGATTATCAAACAATAAAGAAAAACCTCGGAACGCCAACCAGCGTGGCAAAGAACCCGCGACCTTTTTGTCGACTTGCTGGGACATAGTCTTGCGTATACCAGGCTCTACATCTACTTCTAGAAAGTTCTTGAAGGAAACAACGGCCGCTTCTCGAATGAAGCGGGAACGTCTTTCAAGTCTCTCAAACTCCAAGATGTCATAATCATCCCCACCGTGCTTCTCACGCCACAACAGTCTGAGCATTCGCTCTGTTCGTTCAAGTTGGTCATTGGCCTCTTTAAACCCGCGGACTTCCTCATAGTCCGCAATAGTACCAAGATCGATCTTGTTTATACGCCATTCTCTTTTATCATCTTCATCAAGATGATAAATAGCATGAACTAGAAGGGCCACAGTCTGCTCATAAGCGAATTTCCTTTTCGATAGAGCGAATTCTAAAAATTCAATTTTCGCGCCAATGAATTCAGAGCGTGGTCTTCGGATTCCGATTTGTTTGATAACCCGCTTAGCAACGTCTGGGAACCAGTTGTAAAGTAACGGGTAAGTTCCGTACAGATCGATAATGTGCTTCGAGCCAAAAGGTTTAACCGTGAAATCACCAATGACAAGATGCCATTCTGCCTCAATGTAATGCCTCATAAGTTCCAAGCGTTTTAAGAAGCTCTCAAATCCTTGCTTCCCTCCCATTTCTAACTCTTGTTCTCCCCCTACGTACTTGAGATCGCCGGGTATTTGAAGAACACACAAGTTCTGCTCTTGGCTTTCTGCATTGTCATCATTGTCATCAAGGATTTTCCCGAACCCGGCCAGCCACATTTGACATGTATCGACTGACCAAGTCTTCAAAACATTCAGGCGATCCAGAATGTCATCCTCACCCCCCTTTTGAAGAAATTCATAAAAAGCATCATAGACGCCTTTTCTTATTGTATCCTTGTTCACAACCAAGATCGGTGCCTTGTTGCTCGTGTTCAGGGGTGAAGGCTCCTGTAAAATGTATTTAATAATATTGAGCAAGCGGTCGAATATTTGCCGTTCATCTTTAGGAACATTATAAGGGAAG
>JAYRVN010000137.1:0-2800 GCA_041918535.1 Chloroflexota bacterium | reverse complement strand
GTTGTTGCGAGCCAAGAGGAAGGACGGTGGTTTCTGGGAACTTGAGAAACCTATGAATATCACAGTCTCAATCGGGCAAAAGGAGTGTGCTAATGCCTTTATTACCGAAAGAGCAACCGAGGTGCTGGATTATTATGGGCATTGATAAGATAACCCGTTTTTGCGCCTGATCCCGGCCAGCACCTGATGGCGCTGCGTTGCATTTGGCGACGCAGGTGAAACCAATTATTAGGCGGGGCCATTGAGTCTGGCAAGAAAATGAACTCGATATCGCTGACCACCCTCCTTTCGAAATAGGGCATTCCACCAAGGCGTGGTTTAGCGGCCGGTAAAAGTCGGCGGGCGTTTTTCCAGGAAAGCAGACACGCCTTCACGCCCGTCCACCGACTCGACCATGCGGGCAATCGCCTGGCTCTCCATTTCCAATTGCGTCTCCATGGGGGTCGTCCAGGAACCGTGCAACAGGCGCTTGGTCTCGCCAAAGGCGAGGGTGGGGCCGGCGGCCAGTTGGCGCGCCAACTTGAGCGCCTCTTCCATGAGTTGATCGTCAGGCACTACGCGGTTGACCAATCCCCAGGCCAGAGCTTCTTGCGCCGACAACAAGCGATTGGTGAGCGCCATTTCCAGCGCCCGCCGCAGGCCGAGCAGGCGCGGTAGGTAGTAGGTGGAGGAGCCGTCGGGGCTGAGGCCGGCGCGGGTATAGGCCAAAACGTAACGGGCGGATTCGGCCGAAATGACCAAATCACACGCGCACACCATGGCTATCCCCGCCCCGCCGGCTGTGCCGTTGACCGCGCCGATCAACACCGCATCCATGCGGGCAAAACGCGCCATAGCGGCATGAAAATAAGCCGTCATCTCACCAAAGTGGGCGGCGCGGCTTTCCGCCGCCGCCAATTCGCGCAGGTCGCCGCCGCCGCTGAATAGCTTGCCGCTGCCGGTCAGGATCACCGCCCGAATGTCGGGGTCGCTAGCGCAACGGCGGGCGAGGTTAAAGAAGTCCATGGACATCTGCCGGCTCAGGGCGTTGCCTGCCGATGGCCGGTTCAGGCGCAGAATTGCCACCTGATCCGTCAGTTCAAACTGGATCGTCTCGTAATCCGATTGGGACATGGCGCGAACTCCTCCCGTTCAGGCGCGCCGCCGCCAAAGCCACAAGGCCGCCAGAAGCAGGATGCCGACTACAATAGCCAGTTGGCCGGGGGTCAGGGCAATGATAGTCTCTTCGGTCTCTTCCTCAACCGGCGCGTGGCCGTTGTGGCCGTGCAGGGCAGTGCGGTAGTTATCGGTCATGGTAATCCTCCAATGTGCTGTCAGACAAGCCAATCATACCCGTTTTTTCGGCCGAATGCAGCCAATAGCGTCAGAAAGGTCATAGGGAACGCGTTTCGGCCGAAAATGGTTCGGTCGCCAACCAGCGCGCCAGCGCGCGTGGTGAGCGAAAAATCAGGATGTGCAGATGCGCATATTCCGGTTGTTGGAACAGGCGCGGATATTCGACGCGCCGCCGGCGAGAACTGGTCCAGGCCCAGAGGAATAACGAGTCGCGGGTAAACTGTAGCCGCAACCTTTCACGATTGGTCTGCCACAACCATTCCCGACGTAGCCAGCGGCCCAGCGTGCGTCGGAGCAAGCGCGGGTAAACCACCGTCAGTGGAAAGTCCAACCAGATCACTGTCTGCGCCCGCGGCCAGACCAGATCGCGCACCTGGCTGTAGTTGCCATCCATCACCCAACGCTCGCCGGCTACTGCCGCGGCCACGTCGGCGCGAAACTGCTCGGGGGGATAGGGCGTCCAGTTCGGCCCCCAGTATAGGCTGTCCAGCTCAATGTGCGGCGCGCCCAGCCGCCCGGCCAGAGTCGCCGCCAGGGTGGTCTTGCCGGAACCGGTTGTGCCGAGGACGAGGAGGCGTTGGGTGGACATGAGACGATTCGGCCGATTCTGCTCTCAGCGCCCGCAACCTTCGACCCACCCCACCAAGGCAGCGGCAAAGCGCGCAGCCGACGGCGGGTGCATCCGAAAATAGAGCGCCGGTTCAATGAGTTCCAGTTCCATCACCAGAAAATCGCCGCGCGCACCACGCACCGCATCCAGGCGGGCGTATAGGGGCGCGGCGGGCAAGGCGCGCAAGGCCTGGCGGCCTAACTCTTGCAGCCCGGCCTCGGGCGCGACCAGCGTAATCGTGCTGCCATGCTCTTCCTGCGAACGGAAGTCGCCGGCTTTGGGGCGCTTAAGAATGGCATGGCTCAATTCACCCCCCAGGTAGATTAACGAATACTCGCCTTCTTCGATGATCGCCGGTTGAAAGGTCTGAGCCAGCCAGGGACGCCGGGCGAAGACCCCGCGCAATGGCGGCCAAAGCGCCGCCGCCGTGTCGGTGCGCAGGCGATAGGTGTGATCGGCGTTGGCGCTGATTAGCGGCTTGAGAACGATTTCCTCGGTTTGCAAGGCGTCAAACAGCGGGGCAAGCTCGTCGGCGGCGTCCAGACCGTCGCGCCAAACGGTGGGGGGGATGGCGATGCCGCGCGCGGCCAGGTCGGCCAGATAGGACTTGCGCACATTCCAGCCTACCAGAGCGAGCGGATTAGCCAGCGGGACGCCGCGGGCCTCGATGGCGGCGAGGGCATTGAGAAATTCATCGGGATAGCGCTGGTAGTCCCAGGTGGTGCGGATCACGGCGGCATCAAATGCATCCCAGACGGCGGCGGGTTGCCGCCAGGGGACAAACGCGACTTCCCAGCCCAGGTCGCGCAGCGGGGCGACGGCCAATTCGTCATCGCTGACAAAGCCATCGAGATG
>JAYRVN010000136.1:0-13226 GCA_041918535.1 Chloroflexota bacterium | reverse complement strand
CGGCCATGGCTTGGAACTGGTTAAGGGCTAATTGGCCGCCGCGCCCAAGAGGACAGTTGCCGGCCTCCTGACCGTATCAACAAATCTGACGCCCGCCCATTGTGTCCCCTACACAAGTGTGCTACATTCGTCGGCCATGACGGAATTGACCTTACGCGCCTGTCAAGCCTGGGTGGATGAGTGGATTCGCACGGTCGGCATTCGCTATTACAGCGAGTTGACTAATACCGCCATTCTCATGGAAGAGGTGGGCGAGGTCGCTCGCATCATGGCGCGGGTGTATGGCGAGCAGAGCTTTAAGCCGTCGGATGAGGGATATGATTTGGCGGATGAGATGGCGGATGTGCTGTTTGTCCTGATTTGCCTGGCGAATCAGACGGGTGTGGACCTGACGGCGGCGTTGGCGGCTAATCTAGCCAAGAAGACGGCGCGCGACACGGAACGCCATCGGCAGAACGTGAAGTTGCGGGGCGACGCGGCGGGGGTAGAATAGAGCGCGAGGTGAGTATGAGCGATTCGGCCGAAACCCCTGCTTTGACTGTTCTGGAACAACGGACTGTCCTCTTTTATGACGATGAGTTGGTGGCGGTGCGCGCCGCCGATGGGCATATCTACGTGGCCGTGCGCCAGATGTGCGACGCGCTGGGCCTGGATCGCGCCAGTCAGGTGCGCCGCATCAAGAATCAGAACGTCCTGGCCGATGGCTACAAAGGGGATGTCAAATTGACATCCCCTGGCGGCCCGCAGACAGCCGGCGTCCTGCGTGTTGACCTGGTGCCGCTGTGGTTGACGGGCATCCGCACCAGCATGGTGCGCCCCGAATTACAGGCGCGCCTGGAGCGTTATCAACGCGAGGCGGCCAAAGTTCTGTATGAAGCTTTTCTGAGTGGGCGGTTATCCTTGCCGACGGATTGGGAAGAGGGAATTTCGGCCGATTCTCCCACAGCGCAAGCCTATCGTATTGCCCTGGCCGTGGCTCAACTGGCCCGGGCGCAACTGGTTCTGGAAGCCCGCCTCAATGCCCACGATCAGCAATTGGCCGGTCAGGCGAACGAACTTCAGACCCACGCCGGTCGGCTGGACCAACTGGAAGCGGCGTTCAAAAGCCCAGCCCGTCAGATCAGCGATCAGCAGGCCAGCCAATTGAGCCAGGCGGTGCGCGCGGTGGGCCTGGAGCTCTCGCGCCGCTCAGGACGGAATGAGTATGGCGGCGTCTATGGCGAACTGTACCGTCGCTTCGGCATTACCAGTTATAAATTGTTGCCGGCGGCGCATTTCAACGAGGCCATCGGCTTTCTGACGCAATGGTATCAAGCGCTAACCGGCGCGTCCGATGTGCCGTTCTGACCCCGTTAGCGCCCCAATAATCGGCGTTCCAATAATACCGCGACCAGTAGCATCAACGCGACCAGGCTGAGCAGGCCGACAACCCACCAGCCCAACATGCTCGCGCCCATCGCCAGCAGACTCAAGCCGGCAATTGCCCCGATGGTGCGGGTGGCATTCCGGCGGCCGGCCTGGGGGCGCTCAAAGCGGCGCCATAAGGCGCTCCCCAAGCCCAAACTGACCAGGCTGACGACGGCGGCGGTGGTGACGACGGCGCGGCCGCTGCTGCCGGGGAGGCGTAGGAGGTAGATGCCGCACGTGCGCTGACGCAAGGGCAGGGGAAAGCTGGGTAAGGCGTAAATGCGAGCCAGGATCATTCGGTCGTAGGCCACATTTTCGGCCGAAATGTCCCAGTGCAATGTTTGCTCGTCGCCTGGCTCTAACACCACGGCGGTGTCTTCCCGCCGCATCACGCTCAGGCTGCCGCGTGTGATGCGCGCGCGCACGAGGAATTGCACGCGGCGGTCGGTGGGGTTGCTGAAGGTGGCGCGAATCTGGCCGGCCTCGCTGGGAGTCAACGCCAGGGGACACTGCAGGCGCGAGATGGATTTTTCGGCCGAAAAAGACAGGTCGAATAAACTGGCTTCCAAATCCGGCCAGAACGCCAGCACTGCCAACGCCAGCGCCAACGCAACGCCCACAACCAACAAAACCCTGCTCACAACCTGCCAAACTCGGTGCGAATCTGTTGTCATCTACTCTGACCCCGTCTAAGTTCAGCGCCGGATTGCCGCGCTGCCGATTCTGATTATATGCCAAACCCCCATTCCAGCCCTGGCTAACCCGCCGGGCGCTGCCGCCTGCTTAATTGGCTGTGACCAATTATGAGCAGTTCATGCATAAACCCCACCTCAGCCCGCTTGATAGCTGTTTAAGGTTATACTCCACCTTCGCATCCACAGGATGCCTGGGGCTGAGAGTGCGACTTGGCTCAATCTACCAGTCAGGAAGGACTTTCAGTGAGTTTTGACGCATTTAATCTTAGTCCGCGCATTGCCGCGGGCATTCAGGCGTTGGGTTACCAGACGCCAACCCCTATTCAAATACAAGCCATCCCCCCCATTCAAGGCGGCCGCGACGTCATCGGTCTGGCTCAGACCGGCACGGGCAAAACCGCCGCGTTTGCCTTACCGATTTTGCAACGTCTGGAAAATGGCCCGCGCGGCCGCGTGCGCGCGCTCGTGGTGGCCCCAACGCGTGAATTGGCGGCCCAAATCCAGCAGGCGTTCGTTGACTTGGGCCAAAAGCTGCCGCTGCGCAGCGTGGTCATCTACGGCGGGGTTAGCCTGGGCCCGCAGATCAGCGCCTTACGGCGCGGCGCCGATATTGTGATCGCCTGCCCCGGTCGGCTGCTTGACCACCTATCTCAAGGCAACATCAACCTGGCTAACGTTGAAGTGTTGGTTTTGGATGAAGCTGACCGTATGTTGGATATGGGCTTCTTGCCTGATGTGCGGCGCATTGTGCGCGCTTTGCCCTCTCGCCGGCAAACCCTGCTTTTTTCAGCCACCATGCCGGATGAAATCCGCCTGTTGACCAAAGAGGTGTTGCGCGATCCATTGATCGTGCAGATTGGCCTGGCTGCGCCGGCGGCGACCGTTTCCCATGCGTTATACCCGGTGCCGCAGCATCTCAAGACGCCGCTTCTGGCGGCTTTGTTACAGGAGGCGCAGATGCGCTCGGTGTTGGTCTTTACGCGCACCAAGCATCGGGCTCGGCGGGTGGCGGACCAATTGCAGCAAGCCGGTTTCCGCGCCACATCGCTGCAAGGCAATTTGTCGCAGAATCAGCGCGAGGCGGCGTTAAGGGGTTTTCGCGCCGGCTCGTTTGAGGTGATGGTCGCCACAGACATCGCGGCGCGCGGCCTGGATGTGGTGGATATCTCGCACGTGATCAACTACGATATGCCGGATACGACGGATGCGTATACCCATCGGATCGGCCGAACCGGTCGCGCAGAACGCACGGGCGAAGCCTTTACGTTTATTACCCCGGAAGATACCGACGCCGTCCGCGCGGTTGAGCGCGCTTTGAACGGACGGTTGGAGCGGCGCACCGTGCCCGGCTTCAACTACAAGGCTGCGGCCCCGCCCGCGCCGCCGACGCCGGCGCCGACCGGTTATCGCCGGCGCCGGTCGGCCTGATTCATGACCTAGGGATTCGGCCGAAACCTGATCAACGCCCGGCCCATACGCCGCTTGTCTCAAGCGGCGTATGGGCCGGTTCATTTGGGCCGCGGGGTTGGGTTTTTAAGCCGCGATTTGGGCCTGAAAATGCCTTCTTTCCATCACCAGCATGACCACAACGACAATACCAAACAATAGAACGATGCCAAGCATCGCCGGCCGCGCGCTAACTTCGGCGAAGAAGCGCTGCATAACGCGGCGTTGTGGTTCCGCTCCGCTGGCGAGGCGCAGGAAGGCCAGACTCAAGATCAAGGCGTTGCCAATCCGGTAGATGATGGAAAGCCACCAACTCCAGTTGGAAACCGTGTACAAGGCGGCTGCCAACAATAAGTTGATCACGCCCCGAATCGGTTGCCCGACAATCAGTTCAATCACACCGATGATGGCCGTGAGGCCGATGATGACCATAACGCCTGTGGATCGTGTTGTTGACATTCTGTTCTCCTTGAATGGGTTTTTGGTTGGTGGGCGATGGCAGGCCAGGTTGTGACGGGGGAACGGATTCGGCCGAATCTATCCCTCACCCGTGTCTAGACCATCTCCCATAAACTCCCGCCTTGTGGCAGAGTCGGCAAAGATAATTGGCCGCCGGTTACGACGGCGCGTTGGCCGCTGAAACGCTCGGTGAACGTCGCTCCATCGGGAATGCCGCCATGCGCTACCGGCAGCGGCGCGGCGGCGCGCGGGGTGGCGCTTCGGTTAGCCACCACCAGCCAGCGGCCAGCCGCATCTTCCCGTTGGTAAGCCAGGCAATCCGGTTCCACCGCCAGGATTTGAAAGCCGCCGGTTTGCAGCGCGGATGATTGCCGGCGCAGGGCGATTAGCGCCTGATAGAAATCTCGCAGGGCGTGATCCCAACGCGCCGAGTCCCACACCATGCAGCCCCGCGAATGCAGGGCGTCATCATCCAACAGCCCAATCTCCTCCCCGTAATAGATCGCCGGCGCGCCGGGAAAGGTGAACTGGATCAACGCCGCCAGGCGGTGTAGCGCGTCGTTGCCGTTCACCCGTGAACGGAAGCGCGGAGTGTCATGACTGCCCAGCAAATTGTACTGTTGCAGAGCGATGGCCCAGGGAATGGCTGCCAACCGCTGGCGCCAGGCGGTCGCCAGCGCTGTGGTGGGGAAGGGGACGGTCGTCTGGATAGGCTGTTTCAGGCCCATGGCGCTGATTTGATAACCGCCTAGCCAGTGGCCCAGAGGCAGGCTGAACCCGGCATAATTCATCACGCCATCCCATTGATCGCCCTGTAATTGTGGGGACGCGTCGAAGAAGTTCTCGCCCAGCAAATAAGCGTCCGGCGACGTTTCCTTGACGGCGGCGCGGATGCCTTGAGCGACGGTCACGCCTAGTTGCATTTCGCCTTGCCGCCCCAGCATGTTGGCCACATCCACGCGCCAGCCATCGGCCGAAAATGGCGCTCTGAGCCAGCGTCGAAAAACCGCCTCCGGCCCGGCATAGATGCGTCGGCGCAATTCCGCATCGGCGTAATTCAGCTTAGGCAGACTCCACACCCCCAGCCAGGAAGCATATTCATCCGGATGCCGGGTGAAGGTGAAGAATGCCGCTTCAGGCGCGCGCGGATTGCCCCGCGCGGCCAGAAACCAGCGATGCCAATAGCCGCAATGATTGGGCACAATGTCCAGGATATAGCGCATCCCGCGCCCAGTCAGAGCTTGCCGCAGGGCGATCAAAGCCGAGTCGCCGCCGAAATGGGGGTCAACTTGCTCGTAATCCGCCACATCATACTTGTGGTTGGAGTGGGCGGTGAAAACGGGGTTGAGATATAGGGCATTCACGCCTAAATCGGTCAGGTAATCCAGGCGCGCCTGAATACCGGGCAGATCGCCCCCGTAGAAAACCAACGGGAAATAAGCGTCGGGCGGCGGCGGTTCGCCCCAGGGATACACCGTTGGCCGCCGGCCGCGATACTCATACTCGTGCGGCTGTGGGTCGGTGGCCGGGTCGCCGTTGGCAAAACGATCCGGGAAGATTTGGTAGAAGACGGCGCTATGCACCCAATCGGGCGCGTTGTAGCTAGCCAGGATGCGAAAATCGCTGCTGTCAAGCGGATCGTGCCGGGTCATGCCGCCGGCGCTGTACCACCAGATGCCATCGTCGGCGGCCAGGATGAAGCGGTAATGCACGCTCGGCTCCTGAATAGCCAGCGACGTTTCCCACCATTGGACGGCCTCGTTAGCGCCGAGCGCGGTCAGCGGCGCAACGGCCTGTTCGCCGTCGGGAAAGGTGCGCAGGTAAACCTGGCGCACCGGGGCGTCGGCCGCCAGGCGCAGGCGCAGGCGCACACGATCGCCCAGGCGCGGATAGAGGGCAGAGACATAAAGGCCGGAGCCGTCGTGGTGAACGGAGGCCGGCCAGGCGGGGAGGGGGGCGTCACTCATGTTTCGTAGGCCAGGACGGGGGCCAGCCAGCGTTCGGTAACGGCCAGGTCTTGTTGCTTGCGTTGGGCGTAATCGTGGACTTGATCGCGGGCGATTCGGCCGATCCCAAAGTACCGGCTGGCAGGATGGCTGAAGTAATAGCCGCTCACCGCCGCTGCCGGCCACATGGCGAAACTTTCCGTCAGATGTAGGTCAATCTGCCGGGTGGCGTCGAGCAGGCGGAACAACTCCCCCTTTTCGCTGTGGTCCGGGCAAGCCGGGTAGCCGGGGGCCGGGCGGATGCCGACATATTGCTCGGCGATCAGGCCGGCGCTGTTCAGCGCCTCAGCCGGAGCGTAGCCCCACAACTCGCGCCGCACTTTTTCGTGTAGCCACTCGGCAAGGGCTTCAGCCAGCCGGTCGGCCAACGCTTTCGCCAGGATAGCCTGATAGTCGTCATGCGCTGCCTCGAATTCGGCCACGATGGCGTCGAGACCCAGGCCGGCGGTGAGGGCGAACAGGCCGATATAGTCGCGCGCGCCGCTGTCGGCGGGGGCGATGAAGTCGGCCAGACAGTAATTCGGTCGGGAGGGGGGCTTTTCCATTTGCTGACGCAGGCAATGGATTCGGCCGATTATTTGCCCGGTTGAGTCGCGCACCACAATATCATCCCCGTCACTCTGCGCCGGAAATAGGCCCACCACCGCTTTCGCCGTCAGCCGCCCCTCCTGCGCCAGGCGGTGCAGCAACGCCCTGGCGTCGGCATACAGGCGGCGCGCCGTCTCGCCCACCAGCGCATCTTCCAGGATGCCGGGGAATGCTCCCGCCAGCTCCCAGGCGTGGAAAAACGGCGACCAATCAATATACGGAATCAATCCCTCTAGCGGCACATGGTTTAGCACCGTCAGCCCCAATTGGCGCGGCGTCGGCGGAGTGTAGTGGCCCCAATCCAATTGCGGCCGATTCCGGCGGGCCTGCTCCAATGAAACCAGGCGTTGTGGCGCATCCCGCCCGGCCCGCGCCGCGCGAATCTGCGCATATTCGTTTTGCACCGTGGCGGCAAAGCCTGCGCGCTGCTCCTGGTTCATCAGTTGCGAAACGACGCCGACCGCCCGCGACGCGTCTACCACATGCACCACCGGCCCACGCGGATATTGGGGCGCGATCTTAACTGCCGTGTGGACCTTCGACGTGGTTGCTCCGCCGATGAGCAAGGGCAGGTCGAAGCCTTGCCGCTCCATCTCTTGGGCGACATGGCGCATTTCTTCCAGGGATGGGGTGATCAGGCCGCTCAACCCGATGATGTCGGCCTTTTCGCGGCGGGCCGCCTCTAGAATCTTTTGCGCCGGAACCATCACGCCCAGGTCTACCACGTCGTAATTGTTGCAGCCGAGCACGACGCCCACGATGTTCTTGCCGATGTCATGCACGTCCCCTTTGACGGTTGCCATGATGATTTTGCCCCGGCTGCGGGTGTCGCCGCCGGCCAGCTTTTCCGCTTCGATAAACGGGATCAGGTGGGCCACGGCCAGCTTCATGACGCGAGCGCTTTTGACTACTTGCGGCAAGAACATTTTGCCGGCGCCGAACAGATCGCCGACGATGTTCATACCATCCATGAGCGGCCCTTCGATGACTTGAATCGGCCGAATATAACCCTGCCGCGCCTCTTCCGTATCTTCCAGAATGAAATCGGTGATGCCATTGACCAGCGCATGCGTCAACCGCTCGGCCACCGGCCGCTGTCGCCAGGCCAACGCCACCTTCTCATCGGCGGCTTGCGCCTGCACCGTTTCGGCCGAAGCCACCAATCGGTCGGTGGCGTCCGGCCGGCGGTTGAATAGCACATCCTCCACCAGCTCACGCAAGACCGGCTCGATCTCGTCATACACCGCCAGTTGCCCGGCGTTGACGATGCCCATATCCATGCCCGCCTGGATGGCGTGGTAAAGAAACACGGCGTGGATAGCCTCGCGCACCGGCTCGTAACCGCGAAAAGCAAAGGAGATGTTGCTCACGCCGCCGCTGACGTGCACGCCCGGCAACTCCTGCTTGATCCGGCGCGTGGCTTCGATGTACGCCCGGCCATATTCGTTGTGCTCCTCAATGCCGGTGGCGACGGCAAAAATGTTGGGGTCGAAAATGATGTCCGACGCCCGTAAACCCGCCTGTTCCGTCAAGAGTTGGTAAGCGCGCCGGCAAATGGCGACCTTGCGCGCTACCGTATCCGCCTGGCCGGCTTCGTCAAAAGCCATCACCACCACCGCCGCCCCATAACGGCGGGCCAACCGGGCGTGTTCCAGGAAAACCGCTTCGCCTTCCTTCAGGCTGATAGAGTTGATGATGGAACGCCCCTGGACGCACTTGAGCCCCGCTTCGATGACGCTCCATTTGGACGAATCGAGCATGATGGGCACGCGGGCGATGTCCGGCTCGCTGCCGAGGAGGTTCAGGAAGCGCACCATCGCCGCCTCCGCATCCAGCAAACCCTCGTCCATGTTGATGTCAATGATTTGAGCGCCGTTTTCCACTTGCTGGCGGGCGACGCTGAGCGCCTCTTCATATTGGCCTTGCCGGATCAGACGGGCAAAGCGGCGCGAGCCGGTGACGTTGGTGCGCTCGCCGATGTTGATGAAGTTGGCGTCCGGGCGCATGACCAGGGCTTCCAGGCCGCTGAAGGCCGCGTAGGGGGCGGTTGGCGGCAACGGGCGCGGCGGCAACCCGCGCAAGGTCTCGGCAAAGAGGCGGATGTGCGCCGGCGTCGTGCCGCAACAGCCGCCGGCGATGTTGAGCAAGCCGGCCTCGGCATATTCGCGCAGATAACCCGCCATATACTCCGGCGTATCGTCGAATTCGCCGAACTCGTTGGGCAAGCCGGCGTTGGGGTAGAGCGAGATATAGCTGTCGGCCAAACCGGCCAGGGCGAAGATGTGGTCGCGGAAGGCCGCCACACCCAGCGCGCAATTCAAACCGGCGATGAGGGGGCGAGCGTGCTGGATGGAGTACCAAAAGGCTTCTACGGTTTGCCCGGACAGCGTGCGCCCGCTTTGATCGGTGATGGTGCCGGAGATCATCAAGGGCAATTCGCGCCCGGTTTCATCGAACAGCTCCAGGATGCCGAAGATGGCAGCCTTGGCGTTGAGGGTGTCGAAGATGGTCTCTACTAATAGGATGTCCACGCCGCCATCCAGCAGCCCGCGCGCCGCTTCTTTGTAGGCGGCGGCGAGTTGGTCAAAGGTGACGTTGCGATAGCCGGAGTCGTTGACATCGGGCGAGAGGCTGGCCGTCTTGCCGGTGGGGCCGAGCGCGCCGGCTACGAAGCGCGGGAGAACATCCTCGCCGGCAGCCGCGGCCGCATAGGCGTCGCGCGCGGCGCAGGCCAGGCGCGCCCCGGCCAGGTTCATCTCGTAGGCCAGATGACCGAGGCCGTACTCCGCCTGGGAAATTGCGGTGGCGTTGAAGGTGTTGGTTTCAATGATGTCGGCCCCGGCCTCCAGGTAGGCGCGATGCACGGCCTGGACGATGTCAGGCTGGGTGAGGTTGAGCAGGTCATTGTCGCCCTGGACATCGCGCGGCCAATCGGCCAGGCGCTCGCCGCGGAATTCAGCTTCGCTGAGCCGATAGGTTTGCAGCATGGAACCCATCGCGCCATCAAGGATGAGGATGCGTTGTCGCAGGGCAGCCTGGAGCAATTGCGTGCGGGTCATAAAAAAAACCTCTCAGGATGAGAGGCCGATCAGACACTCTCATCTATCCGGAATTGGCACCTTCCTTAACGGGGGTTGCCGAGGCTTCAACGGGCCGGTCCCTCTGCCTCTCTGGATGAGCACTTATACAATTGGGTCAAGTTTAGCCGGGGGCCTGGGTTATGTCAAATTCGCTCGGGATTTCTTAAGCGGAGGAGATTCGGCCGAATCCCTTTCCCCACTTGTGCCCTTTCTTGCCGATTACCTGTTATAAATAGGGCCGTCTGTACGACATACTAATAGATTGAGCGAGAAACAATGTTTTCGAGGTCAAGGTGCAACGAGCGATGCCGGCCATAGTCAACCCAAGCCCGCCCTCCGTCAACGTTCAACCGTCGGATGAGACGTATCTGATCCAGCAAGCCCAGCGTTCACCCGCCGCGTTTGCCGAGCTATATCGCCGCCATCTCGACAGCGTCTATCGTTACCTGTTGGCCAAGGTGGGCAATGTGCAGGATGCGGAGGATTTGACCTCGCAGACCTTCTTGGAAGCGTTGGAGAATTTGTCGCGGTATCGCGGCAGCGGCGCTTTTCGCGCCTGGCTATTCCGGATAGCCCGCAACAAGGCGGTGGATCATTTCCGGCGGCGGCCGGCCCTGGCGACGGATGAGGCAATGGAAGGGGTGATGGATTCGGCCGAATCGCCCGATGACCTTGCCCACCACGCCCTGGCTATCGCCCAGATCAGCGCCAAGCTGCGTATCCTCTCGCCCGATCGCGCCGAAGCCGTCTCATTGCGTCTTTTCGGCCAACTGGAAGCGGCCGAAATCGCCGACATCATGCACAAACCGGAAAGCGCCGTGCGTATGTTGATTCATCGGGGCATTCACGATCTGCAGGCGCAACTCAGCCCCACGCCGCAGGAGAAGTAGCATGAGCAAGCGGATTGATGCCGAACAGTCACAGGCCGATGAACTGGATGCGCTCATCAGCGCCATGCAGCGCGGCGAGACGCCCCCGCCCGCCGATGAGTTGGCTCAGTTCACCGCCCGGTTGACACAAACGGCCGGGACGCTGCAACCGCGCCCTGCCTTTGCCCAACGCCTGGAGGCGCGGTTGCAGCAGCAGGCGCGCCAAACATCAAACCTAAAAAAAACCCTCCCTTTATGGGAACAGTTTAACAGGAGTTTTGCCATGAAACGTGCTGTGTATTCCCTGGCCGGCATTGCCGTGCTGGCCGTTATTGTCTTCGCCGCCGTCAATCTATTACGACCCGGCAGTAACAACAGCGCCGGGCAGCCGGCTGTCGCCGGCAACCAGACGCCCGCCGCCGTGGCCGCCGCCGTCACAGCGACGCCTACCGCGGCCAACAACGCGCCCTCTTCTGATGTCAATTCCCAACCCGCGCCCACACCGTTGCCAATCCCGGCCAAAGTCATGCCGCCGATGGGGGGTGGTCGTGGCATGGGTGGCGGCGGCGGCATCGGCATGTCGGAAGGCGGGATGTACAGCCCCGGGCCGTTTGAAAACGCCACCGTTAGCCTGGACGCGACCCTGCCTGGCGATACGCTCGCGCCCATCTACCGGGCGCAACAACTGGACGGACAGTTAGGCGATCCGGCGCAGTTGGTGGCTTTCGCTGCCCGCATGGGTGTGCAAGGCGATGTCTATTATGAATGGACGCAAGGTATGCCCACGCGCCTGGATGAGACTGCGGGCGGGCAGGTTTATGGCTATCGCATCCTGGACGGCTCGCGGCGCGTGTCTATGTACGGCGGCGTGGACATGTTCTATGAGGATATCGCGCAAACGAACTTTGCCGCGCAGAATCAGCCGCCCTTGTCGTTTGAACAACGCCGGACGATCGCCGAACGCTTCTTGCAGGAGCGCGGCTTGCTCGACTTCAGCTATGTGGCCCGCCAATCTTATGGCTATGATGTGCAGTTCGTGGCTTTGCAGGATGGACTTCCGGTGAATAACTGGCCGCTCCTGACTGTCACAGTGACGGGGGCCGGGCAGGTGTCTACGGTGTACTATCGGGCGCTGACGGCGTTGGACAAGGTGGCGGATGGGGAGTTAATTTCGGCCGAATCCGCCTGGAACTATCTGCAAGCCCATTTGCTGGACGGTCAAATTACCTACAATCTCTACCCCAGCAACCCGAATTACTACCTCGGCGGTCAGCCCGGCCAGACCAGCCATTGGGAACGCGCCTTTGAACCGGGACAAGCTGTCACCCTCTTCAGCTGGCTCCAGGTCTTCCGGCCCGTCAGCGGCGACGGCGCGCCCCTCATCCTCACCGACCGCAACCTGACCCTGGTCGGCGACCGCGCCACGCTGGACGCCATCGCTGCCGTCGCCGGCCAAAATGTGCGCCTGGAAGGGCAGATCGGCGGCGAACCGGGTCGTCTGACGCTCAACGTCACCGCCTGGGAAGCCCAGAACACGCCCTTCGACCTCTATCTCAATGGCGTCACGCGCGCCCAAGATGGTCAATTCTACCTGGAAATCCCCGGCGGCTTCCGCTTCTTGCTCAACAACGCCCCGGCCGACCTGCCCGCCGACCAGGTGGTCAGCGTCTATAGTTGGGGCGCGCGGGCGACCGACGGCAGCCAATGCCAGGCCATCATTGACTGGCTCACCATTGACCTGTCGAACCCGGCCGTTCAGCCCGCTCAGAGTGACCCGGCCGTCAGCGACCCGTATGTCGGCGTCAGCAGCGTCAGCCTCAACGCCGTGACCCTGGCTTACCATTACGTTTATCCGGGCGAGGTCACTTTCCCGGCTACTCAGGCCTATAGCCAGACCGACCCCAGCTTGCTGCCGGTGTGGTACTTCCAGGGTGTGACCAACAAGGGCGATGCGGTTGAATTCTTCCTGCCCGCCCTGGCCGGCCTGGGCCTGCCCCTGCCGTAGACCCCCCCAAGCGCTCGATGCAAAAAAGAACGACGTTCCTGTGAGGGAACGTCGTTCTTTTTATGGTTTGGCTGTGGCCGTTATCCTTTTTCGCTGTGGCCGGTGTCCTTGCCGCGCCACCATCGGCTAAGCCGACGGCGTATCCCCCCCCAATGCCTCCCAATCCTTCTGCGCGCTTTGCGCCATTGGTGAACCGATGCGGTCAAATGCCTGTTGAGCCGCTAGATAGTAACGCCGCGCTTCCGCCATATTGCCCGCGCCGCGCGCTGTGTCGCCCAACCGATACAACGCCAGGGCGCTGTTGAAAGCGAGCCCGCTTGCCTGATAAAAAGCCAGAGCCTGCTCATAACCGGCCTGCGCCCCCGCCCAATCCTGTGTCAGCCGCGCCAGGTCGGCCAGCGCAAAACCCACGTTGATCGCGCCCAACGGCGTCCCGATCTGCCCATACACCTGGCGGGCGGCCTCAAACTGTTGCCGGGATTCCTTATAATTCTTTTCAAATTGATCGATGTAACCCAGATAAAGCAGGCAGTTGGCTTCGCCCAGGCGGTCGCCGATGGCGCGGTAAATGGGGAGGGCTTGCTCATAGCGCTCCCGCGCCGCCGGGGACTCGTCCAGCCTCAGGTGCACGTCGCCCAGGGCTTGCAGGCAGTTGGCTTCGCCCAGGCGGT
>JAYRVN010000135.1:0-4254 GCA_041918535.1 Chloroflexota bacterium | reverse complement strand
GTTGTCGGTCAGGCGGGCGGGAAGGCGGGAAATTCGGCCGAAACCAACTCCTCCTCTCCCTCTTCTGCCACCGGCGCGCCACGCTCGATCCGCCGGCGCAATTTTTCCGGCCACTGCGCCACATCTTCCGACGGGTAGATCGCCAATGACGGCCCGCATTGCCGCAGCAAGTCCGCTGTGCGGCAGCCGAGAATGCGCCGGGCCGCCGTCAGGCCGGACATGCTCGCCCCGGCCACGCCATGCCCGGTTGTGCTGGCCCCCACCATGAATAGCCCGTCGAACTCCGTTGTCACCGGGAACGCCAACGGGCCTACCTGGAAACGCCCCTTGCTCAAGCCGTATAGATTGCCCTCAGTCGCGGCCAGATAATAGCGATTGCTCAGGGGAGTGCCCAGGTCGGCAAAAACCACATGCTCTTTCAAACCAGGGGCAATGGCGTCGGCGGCAGCAATCATTTTAGCGGTGAGCCGTTGCTTGAGCGCCAGATAGTCGGCAGGCTTCGGCGGGCCGCCTTCGCTACGATGGCCGGCTTCCCACCGTCGAAAGCCGTCGTAGCCCACAAAGGCGAAGGCTTCCAGCGTGTGATGGCCGCTGTGCATTTTGGAAGGGTCTTTGAGCGTTGTGGCGGTCAGGAAGAAGGCGGATGGCGGCGCGTCATCCAGGACGCGGTCGGTTAGCCCTTCCCGATAGATGGCGTCGAGGTCGGCATGGCGGTAGTACCAATAGTTGCCGGAATCCAAGCCCGCGGCGCGTAAATCCATATCCACCGCCATAAAGAGGCTCAGGGCGGAGGTGGAGTAGGCAGCGCGGTCGAGTTTGCGGCGCAGGCGGGGGGAGAGCGCGTTTCGGCCGATTAATTGCCCCAACGTCACTTCCGGGTCGGCATTGCTCACCACATAGCGCGCCCGAATCTCCGTGCCGTCGGCCAGGCGCACGCCCACCACGCGCCGCTTTTCCAGCAGAATTTGCGCCACCTGTGTTTCCAGGCGAAGCTCGCCGCCGGCGCGCCGCAGCGCCCGCACAAAAGCGCGCGGGATGGCAAAACCGCCCCCCAGTGGATAAAAGCCGCCGTCAAAATAATGCTGCGCAATCGAGGCATGCACCGCCGCAGAAGCTTGTGTCGGCGGCATACCGTGATCGCCGCTTTGCGCCAGCAAGACTGCCTTCAGACGCGGGTCGGTGACAAAGTGATCCACCAACGCCTGCGCCGAACGAAAACCCCAGCCCAAGGCGTGGCGGCTGCGCCACGGCATCAGCGCCAGGCCCAACCCCAGGCGCGCACGCGCCAGCAGCCCTATCTCGCCGACAATATCGGTCACGGCCTGCAAATAGCCGTCAATCCCCCGCGCCTCGGCCGGGAAATGTGTCTTCAGCCGCTCGGCAAAGCGTTCACGCCCTTTAGGAATGTCGAAACGGTAATCGCCGATGAGGACATGGTCGTAACCGTCCGGGTTGAGCTCACAAAAAGGCAAATCCCCGGACACCCCTAGCCCTTCATAAATGGCCCGCATCGCGCCGCCGGGGCCAAGCGTGCCAATGTAATGCACGCCGGGGCTAAAACGATAACCTTGCAACGTGAAGGAATGGCACCATCCTCCGGCCACATAATGCTGTTCACACACCAGAACTTTCTGACCGGCCTGGGCCAGACACAAGGCCGCAGTCAATCCGCCTGCTCCTGAACCGATTACAACGGCATCAACATCGAACGCTGTCATCTTTCGACTCCTTCAAATTGGCTTGACCGGACGCTTATCTGGACAATTCGGTCATGTAAATCTGTTGGCAACTATTTATCCACCTATTATACTCGATCGTATGAGGCTACTCTCCACACAGGCATCGGCGTCTTGTCAGCCGGTGATTAGCTAGTACAATCAGGCAAGTGAGGCAAGGCTGCGCGCCCAAAATACGGTGTTTAGGCCCCCTTTCTAGCTCAGGGCAAGGTTAAAGGATGGATATTCCAGACTCTCCAGTGAAAATCTCGTGTCGTCACGTGTGGAAGATGTTTGGGAATCGGCCGAAAAAACGCCGCCGTACGCTTAGCCGCCGTGTTCCCCGCCAGGAAACCCTCACCCAGAACGACCAGATCGTCGCCGTCAAAGATGTCTCCTTCGACGTGCGCGCGGGCGAGAACTTCGTCATCATGGGGCTGTCGGGCAGCGGCAAATCCACCTTGTTGCGCTGCCTGTCGCGTCTGATTGAGCCGACGCGCGGTCAAATTTTTATTGACGGCGAAGATGTCATGCAGATGACCAAGCGGCAACTGCAACATTTGCGTCGCCATAAAATGAGCATGGTCTTTCAGAGTTTTGGCCTCTTTCCCCATCGTCGTGTGATCGAGAATGTCGCCTATGGCCTGGAAGTGCGCGGCATTGACAAACCGGAGCGTCTAGAACAGGCGCGCCAGGTTCTGGAATTGGTTGGTCTGGCCGGCTGGGAACAAAACTATCCGCATGAATTGAGCGGCGGGATGCAGCAGCGCGTGGGTCTGGCGCGCGCGTTGGCGGTCAACCCTGAAATCCTCATGTGCGACGAACCTTTTAGCGCCCTCGACCCACTCATTCGGCGGGAGATGCAGGCAGAATTGTTGCGCCTACAGCGCCAATTGCGCAAAACGCTGGTCTTTATCACGCACGACTTTCTAGAAGCGCTCAAGATTGGTGATCGCATTGCCATCATGAAAGATGGCGAGATCGTTCAGATCGGCACGCCGCAAGAAGTGGTGTCCCATCCGGTGAATGATTATGTGCGGAATTTCACGCTGGATGTGCCGCGCGCCAAGGTCCTGACGGCCGAGACGATCATGGAACCGGTTAACGGCGTCGTCTTGGAAGGCTTGATCCATGTGGCCCCGGAAATGAGCCTGGAAAGTCTGATCCCCCTGACTGCCGCCAGTGACGCGTTGTTAGCCGTGGTGGATAGGCAGGGTCGAATGGTCGGCGTGGTCAGTCGCACGGCGGTGCTGACGGCCATCACGCCCAAGGGAGCATAAGCATGCATTGGATCAAGCAACATCGCACCTGGATGATTGGAACGACCAGCTTGCTGGCGATTCTGACTATTCTCTATTTCCATCACTTTGTCCAATCTATTGGGCCTTTCCCGGAAGCCTGGAATTTGGGGCTGCGCGGGCCGGTGGATAATTTCCAGGTGTGGGTAATCGCAAACCGGAGCAGCAACCCGGTGTTTACCCACTTTTTCCAACCGTTTAGCGCCTCGGTTGAAATCGCCTTGCGCGCGGTAGAACGGGCCTTGCTCTGGTTTCCCTGGCCGGTTATGGTGTTAGGGTTGGCTTTGTTGGGCTATCGGCTGGCGGGTTGGCGCGTGGCCGGGCTGACGACGGCCTGCATTGCGTTGATGGGACTGTTGGGTTTATGGAATGCCAGTATGCAGACGCTGGCGCTCATGCTAATCTCTGTGATTGTGTCATTGGTGATTGGCATCCCGCTAGGCATTCTTGCGGCGCGTTCCGATCGGTTTGAGCGCGTCGTGCGGCCGTTGCTAGATGCGATGCAGACGATGCCGGCCTTTGTCTACTTGATCCCGGTGCTCCTGTTTTTTGGGGTGGCGCGCGTGCCCAGCGTGGTGGCAACGGTGATTTATGCCGTGCCGCCGGCGTTGCGACTGACTAATTTAGGCATTCGTCAGGTTTCGGCCGAAACCATTGAAGCCGCCCGCGCCTTCGGTTCCACATCGCGTCAGATTCTTTTCAAGGTGCAGTTGCCTCTGGCCTTGCCCGCCATCATGGCCGGCGTCAATCAAACCATCATGATGGCGCTCGGCATTGTGGTCATTGCCGCCCTCATCGGGGCGGGCGGTCTGGGCAATGCCGTGCTATCTGCCTTACGCCGGATTGAAGTAGGGGCCGCCATGGAAGCGGGACTGGCGATTGTTTTCCTGGCTATCGTGCTGGATCGTCTGAGCCTGGGGCTTAGTCAGGTGCGCCGCAGCGAACGCTTGCCGGGCGCAACCGGGCTGGGCGCTTTTGTGCGCCGTCACGCTTATCTCATCGGCAGCCTGGCTTTCCTGACGTTGGTGGGCGGATTGAGTTTTGCCACGGATTCGGCCGAATTTCCTACCAGTTGGTACCTCCCGCTGCGTCAGCCCGTTGACCATGCCGTCGCCTGGATGCGCGACAATCTTTACACCATTCACGGCTCCCGCTTCGGCACCGGCCCGTTGAGCGATTTCATCACCATCTATTGTCTCACCCCGCTACGCCTCTTCCTGCAACAATGGCTGGCCTGGCCT
>JAYRVN010000134.1:0-1689 GCA_041918535.1 Chloroflexota bacterium | reverse complement strand
TTCGCCGAGTTGCCGGTGCGGGTGACGTTGCTGAATCTCATTCCCTATCCGACCCCCTCTCATCCCCGCTTGCGCGCTGCCGTGGGGGATGCGCGCGCGATGCCGCAATACGCCGATGGCGCGTTTGCTCTGGTACACTCTAACTCAGTCATTGAGCATGTGGGAACTTGGGAAGATCAGACACGTTTTTCGGCCGAAATTCGTCGCATCGGCCGCGCCTATTTCGTCCAAACCCCCAACCGTTACTTCCCCATCGAGCCGCACTTCCTCTTGCCGGGCTTCCAATTCCTGCCGACAGCCCTCAAAACCCGCCTGGCGAGACGTTGGCGGCCAGGCTGGTATCGCCGGCGCCCGGCCGCCATCGCCGTGGCCGACGCCCAAACCATCCGCCTTCTGACCAAACAAGAAATGCGCCGCCTCTTCCCCGACGCCGTCCTGTGGGAAGAACGCTTCTTCGGCCTGACCAAATCCTTTGTGGCCTATCGCGCCCCCGCGGAGCTGCCTGCGTGACTCTCCCAGCCGTAGACATTGACCCCTTCTATCGGCGCGTTCTGCGCACTCTGCTGCGCCAGGGCCTGCTCCAGCCGCAACATGCCCTGCTGGTCGTGGCCGGCGGCGCGCAAGACAAAGCCGTCCTACAAGAATTGGGCTTCACAAATGTCACCATCACCAATCTGGACACTCGCCTCAACGCCGCCGATTACACCCCCTACACCTGGGAATATCAAGACTGTGAAGCCTTAACCTATGCCGATGAGCAATTCGACTTCACCCTGGTGCATTGGGGGCTGCACCACTGCTTCTCGCCGCATACCGGCTTGCTGCAAATGTACCGGGTATCCCGCTTGGGCCTGATTCTCTTTGAGCCTCACGACAATTTCCTCACCCGTTTGGGGGCGCGCTTCCAATTTGGGCAAACTTATGAAACAGAGGCCGTCTTTTACAACCAATGCGCCCACGGCGGCGTGAAAAATAGCGCCATCCCCAATTATGTCTATCGCTTCGACCGACGCGAGATCGTTAAAACAGTTGCCGCCAACGCGCCCTATGCCCGCCACCATTTTCAATTCTATTATGACTTGGCGCCGGGAACCTCCGTGCAACATCAGCGCAACCCATTGCGCCGCTATCTGCTCACGTTGGCGCTGCCGGTGTTACGGCTGGCGACCGCGCTGGCCCCACCTCTGTGCAATCGCTTCGCCGCCGTTGTATTAAGACCTGATTTGAAGCGTGACTTGTACCCGTGGTTACGTCTGGAAAATGAGATAATGTCAGTCAATTCCGCCTACCTGCGCCAACTGTACCAGGATTCGGCCGATCTTTGAGCGCTTTCTATATCAGGCGGAACCCAACGTAATAGCCTTATCTCATCTCGCCTGCGTTTCATTCAGTTGACAAAATGACAGGCGTGGATACATTTGCGGGAGCTGTCGGCGGGCTTATTTATACAAATATGATACCGACCTACATTCTATTTTGGGCTAAAGGAAAGACATGTCGCGAACAAAGTGGTTGTCGCTGATCTTGGGTATCGTCTTGGCGGCTGTGTTCGCCTGGCGCGGGCTAAGTAGCTCCATTGCCGGCGCGATCGGCTCAGACCGCGCACTCTTCTTGCCGGTAGTGGCCGGCGGCGCTGGTCAGGATGACGGCGCAACCCACGTTTGCGGCACTCTGACAGGCCATCGAACC
>JAYRVN010000133.1:0-18764 GCA_041918535.1 Chloroflexota bacterium | reverse complement strand
TGCCTATCATCTTTCGACGCTGGCCGTGGCTAAAGTTTTGGGCCTTGAATTGGCCGAAGTGCCGGATTGGAATTGCTGCGGCGCGACGGAATACTTTTCGGTGGATTTGTTGCCGGCCTATGCGCTGGTAGCGCGTAATCTGGCGCTGGCGGCCGAGCAAGGGCATGGACAAGTGGTAGCGCCCTGCAGCGCTTGCTACTTGAATTTGACCAAGACGGATCGCTATATGGCGGATTCGGCCGAACTCAATAACAAGGTCAATCTGGCTCTAGCGGCCGGTGGTTTGCACTACACGCCCGGCAGCGTCCGCGTGCGCCATCTGCTCGAAGTCGTTTTCACCGATGTCGGCCCGGAACGCCTGGCGACCCGAGTCACCCGACCGCTCACCGGCTTGCGGGTGGCCCCCTATTACGGCTGCATGACGGTGCGGCCGGCCTATCTGGGCGCTTTCGATAACCCCGAACATCCCACCGTGCTGGACCAACTTCTGCGCGTCCTCGGCGCGAAAGTGGTGGATTATCCGCTCAAAGCCCAATGCTGCGGCGGCCACATGACCCAGATCAGCGAAGAGACCGCCCTGGAGTTGTTACGGCGCTTGCTCAAAGGCGCGGCCGATTACGACACCGATGTCATGGCGGCGCTCTGCCCTATGTGTCAGCTTAACCTGGACGGTTACCAGGACGCCGTCAACCGGCATTTCAAGGTCAACTACCATATTCCCATCTTATATTTCACCCAATTGCTGGGATTGGCTCTGGGATTGTCGGACGCGGAAGTAGGCATCGGTCAGGAATTTGTGGATGCGCGTCCGGCCCTCGCCAGGATCGGCGCCGAACGCCCCGCAATCCCCGCCGGCCGGCGGCGCGCAGGGGCCAAAGACGGCTTGCCCATGCCATCCATGCCGGAGGAGGTCTGAGCCATGACGACTCCTAATAACGGCCACGACGCGGCCAGAGTTGGCGTCTATGTGTGCCATTGTGGCACGAATATCGCCGGTGTGGTTGACGTTCAAGAGGTGGCGCGCTGGGCAGCCGAGCAGCCCCAGGTAGTGATCGCCCGCGCTTATCAATTCATGTGTTCCAGCCTCGGCCAGGATTTGGTTGAGGCGGACATCAAACAACTGGGCCTGAATCGGGTGGTGGTGGCGGCTTGCTCCCCCCACATGCACGAGAAGACCTTCCGCAGCGCTTGCGAACGGGCCGGGCTAAATCCCTACCTGTTTGAAATGGCGAACATCCGCGAGCAGGATGCCTGGATCACCGATAACAAGGCGATTGCCACGCAGAAGGCCAAGGCGTTGATCAAAGGGGCGATCGAACGTGTGGCGCATCATCAGCCGTTGTTGCCGCTCCAGGTGACGATCAATCCCAATACCCTGGTCGTAGGCGGCGGCATCGCCGGCATTTCCGCCGCGTTGGAGTTGGCGAACGCGGGCCATCACGTCTATTTGGTAGAGCGGGAGCCGTCCATCGGCGGTCACATGGCCCAATTGGACAAAACCTTCCCGACGCTGGATTGTTCAGCCTGTATTCTGACTCCCAAGATGGTCGAAATCAATCAGCATCCTAACGTCACGTTGCTGAGTTACAGTGAAGTGGAACAGGTGCAGGGCTATCTAGGGGACTTCACCATCACGGTGCGCAAGAAAGCGCGTTACATTGACGAAAGCCTATGCACCGGTTGCGGCATTTGCATTGAAAAATGCCCCAAGAAAGTGGTGGACGAAGTTTTCGAGGCGGGCCTGAGCTATCGCAAGGTGGTGTATCGCCCCTTCCCGCAGGCCGTGCCCAAATACCCGGTGATTGACACGCACAATTGTACCTATTTCCAGCGGGGCAAATGCAAGGCGTGTCAACTATTCTGCCCGACGAATGCCATCAACTTCGAGCAGCAAGACGAGATGTTGACCATTCAAGTGGGAAACATCATCCTGGCAACCGGCTATGACCTGTTCGATGTGCGCCGTATCCCGCAATATGGCTATGGACGATTAGCCAATGTCTTCACGAGTCTGGAATTTGAGCGCATGGTCAATGCCAGCGGGCCGACTAACGGCCAGGTGGTGCTGAGGGATGGGGTGACACCGCCGCAATCTGTGGCGATTGTGCACTGTGTCGGCTCCCGCGACAAGAAGTACCACGAGTATTGTTCGAAGGTCTGCTGCATGTACTCGTTGAAGTTCGCCCATCTGGTGCACGAGCGTGTGCCTGGGGCGGCGGTATACAACTTCTACATTGACGTTCGGACGCCGGGCAAGGGGTATGAGGAGTTCTATCACCGGTTGTTAGAAGAGGGTACGCATTTCATCCGGGGGCGTGTGGCGGAGATCACCGATGCGGCGCGGCAACCGGGTGAAGAAGGCAAGTTGATTGTGCAGGCGGAGGACACCCTGATTGGGCGGCAGCGGCGTATCCCGGTGGATATGGTGATCCTGAGCGCGGGTTTGGAAGCGCGCAGCGATTCACGTGAGATGGCGCAGCGCATCGGCATGGGGTGCGATTTCTCCGGCTTCTTTGTGGAGCGTCATCCTAAACTCGACCCGGTAGCGACGATGACAGAAGGTATCTTTGTGGCCGGCGCGTGCCAGGGGCCGAAGGATGTGCCTGAAAGCGTGGTGCAAGGGGCGGCGGCGGCGGCGCGCGTGGCCGGCCTAATTAGTCGAGGTACTGTTCTGATGGAGCCGGTGCGGGCGCGAATAACGGCGGAAGAATGCTCAGGTTGTCGTATTTGCAACAACTTGTGTCCATTCAATGCCATCACCTTCGATAGCGATACGCAAGTGTCCGAAATTATCACGGCCTTGTGCCAGGGGTGCGGCGCGTGCGTGGCGGCTTGTCCGAGCGCGGCGATCACGGGCGCGCATTTCACGAATGACCAGTTGATGGCGCAGATTTCCGGCCTGTTATGGGATTGGGTGGATTCGGCCGAATCCACGCCGGTCCTGGCCTGAGGAGAAACCCCTATGAATGAGACCAACAGTTACGAACCCGTCATTGTCGGGTTTTTGTGCAATTGGTGTTCGTACCGGGCGGCCGACCTGGCCGGGACATCGCGCTGGCATTACGCCCCCAATCTGCGCGCGATCCGCGTCATGTGCAGCGCGCGCGTAGACCCCCAGTTTGTGCTCAAGGCTTTACGCGAAGGGGCCGACGGTGTTTTGATTGCCGGTTGCCATCCCGGTGAATGCCATTATGTGGATGGCAATGTGAAAACGTTGCGCCGGTTAATCCTGCTCAGGCAAGTGTTGCGGCAGTTTGGGGTTGAGGATGAGCGGGTGCAACTGGTATGGGCCTCGGCTTCTGAAGGCACGGTCTTTGCGGCGGCGGTGAATCGCATGACGGAACAGTTACGCCGCCTGGGGCCGTTGAACTGGCGAAGGCGTGTGTTGTCGGCGGAGGTTGGGGAGTTGGATTCGGCCGAATCGCCGGTCATGGAGGTGCTACCATGAGCGCCAAGCCTAAATTTGCCATGTACTGGGCAGCCTCGTGCGGTGGCTGCGAAATCTCCGTGCTCAACATAGGCGCCAAGATTCTCGACGTGGATGCTGCCTTTGACATTGCCTTCTGGCCGTGTGTGGCCGACTTTAAGTACGCTGACGTGCGCGGCTATCCCGATGGGGCCATTGACCTGTGCCTTTTCAATGGCGCCATCCGCAACTCGGAGAATGAAGAGATCGCCCACCTGCTACGCCGCAAATCCAGGTTGCTGGTTGCCTTTGGTTCCTGCGCCTATGAAGGGTGCATTCCCGCCCTCTCGAACCTGACCACCCGCGCCGCCACCCTCCGCGCCGCCTACTTGGATAACCCTTCGACCGACAATCCGGCCGGCGTTTTGCCGCAACGGGTCACCAGAATGCCGGAAGGCGAACTGCGCCTGCCCGACTTTTGGAACACAGTCAAAGCGCTCGATCAGGTCGTGACAGTGGATTATTACATCCCCGGCTGCCCGCCGGAACCGCATCAGATAGCGGCCGTCCTGGACCTTATCCTTCAGGGTGCGCCGTTGCCGCCGCCGGGTTCCATTCTCGGCGCCGGACAGGTGGCGGTGTGCGAAGAGTGCCCCCTGGCGAAAAACGTCAAGACCATCCGCACTTTCCACCGGCCCTATGCCTATGTGCCTGAGCCGGGTCTGTGTCTGTTGGAGCAGGGTCTTGTGTGCCTGGGGCCGGCGACGCGCGCCGGCTGCGGCGCGCTGTGTCCCCACGTCAATATGGGTTGCCGGGGCTGCTATGGCCCGCTGGATGGTGTCTACGACCAGGGAGCGAAGATGCTTTCGGCCATTGCTTCGGTCGTGGCCGTCGGTTTGCCGACGCAAGACGCCGATGAAATGGCTCAACAGATTGCCGAGGTCATGGCAACCATTCCGGATCCGGCTGGCACTTTCTATCGCTTTAGCCTGGCGCATTCACTCTTAGGCCGGGTCAGGCCCGCCGTGGGCAACGGCCACGGCGCGGAGGTGGGTTCTGCATGACGACCAAACACATTACCATTGATCCTATCACCCGGCTGGAAGGGCATGGCAAGATTGACATCTTCCTCAACGAGGAGGGAGATGTGGAAAATGCCTACTTCATCGTGCCGGAGTTGCGCGGTTTTGAGCAATTCTGTGTGGGGCGTCCGGCGGAAGAGATGCCGCGCATCACCAACCGCATCTGCGGGGTATGCCCTGAAGCGCACCACATGGCGGCTACCAAAGCCTTGGATGATCTCTTCGGGGTGGAACCGGCGGCGGTGGTGAAGAAGCTGCGCGAATTCTTCTACATGGCGTTTTACGTTACCGACCATACCACGCACTTCTACGCGTTGGGCGGGCCGGACTTTGTGCTTGGCCCCGATGCGCCGCCGGCGGAGCGCAATATCCTGGGCGTTGTACGCAAGGTGGGGCTGGAGGTCGGCAAGCAGGTGATTGAGACGCGGATGCGCAATCACCACATCATCCACCAGTTGGGTGGGCGGGGTGTGCATCCGGTGGCCGGCCTGCCCGGCGGCTGGAGTCGGCCGATTCTGGCGGAAGAGGTGGCGGAGTTCCAGCATATCGCCGAGCAGAGTGTGGCGTTTGCCCAATTCAGTCTCAAGCTGTTTGAAGAGATCGTGTTAGGTAATCCTGCCTATGTGGAGATGATCTTGTCGGAAGCTTTTACGCAGCGCACTTACTACATGGGCATGGTGGACGAGAACAACCAGGTCAACTTCTATGATGGGGTTATCCGCGTGGTAGACCCCGACGGGCGCGAATTCGTTAAGTACAACCCCCGCGACTATCTGCAGCACGTGGCCGAACACGTGGAGCCATGGAGCTATCTCAAGTTTCCTTTCCTGAAACAGGTGGGCTGGCGCGGTTTGGTGGACGGCCCGGCAAGCGGCGTCTACTGCGCCACACCGTTGGCGCGTCTGAATGTGGCCGATGGCCTGACGACGCCGGGCGCGCAGGAGGCTTATGAGAAGATGCTGGCTACCCTGGGCGGCAAGCCGGTGCATTATCGGTTAGCCACGCATTGGGCGCGGCTGATTGAGTTGCTATATGCGGCCGAAAATATGCAACGCCTTATTCATGATCCGGAGATCGCGGATCCCAATGTTCGGCCGATTGTGACTAACACGCCGCGCGAAGGGGTGGGGTGCGTGGAAGCGCCACGCGGGACACTCACCCACCATTACTGGACGGATGAAAGAGGCATTCTCACGCGCGTTAACCTGGTCGTCGGCACGACAAACAACCATGCGCCTATCGCCATGTCGGTGAAAAAAGCGGCCGAGACGCTGATTCACAAAGGGGTAGTCGTGACGCAAGGTCTGTTGAATCGGGTGGAGATGGCTTTCCGCATCTATGACCCCTGCTTTGCCTGCGCTACGCATACCTTGCCCGGTCAGATGCCCCTGGAAGTTACCATTTGGGATGCGTCCGGGCAGGTGGCGGCGCGAATGAGCCGGGATTAGCCGGGTAGATAAGCGGCTGGATAGTCGGCCTGGCGCGGAATGCATCGGCCGATTATCCAACCGATGTTCAGGCTATGAAGACTTTGCTGCTAGGTTTAGGCAATCCCATCTTGTCGGATGACGGGATAGGGGTGCGGGTGGTGGAGGCGGCTGCCGCTGATTTGCCGTCGTCGGCGGCGGTTGATGTGCGCCTGATGAGTGTAGGCGGCTTGCGTTTGATGGAGGAGATGGTGGGCTATGACCGGGCGATTGTGGTGGATGCCTGGCGCTGTGCGCCGGAGACGGCGGGTTCGTGGCGGCGCTTGGGTTTGGCCGAATTGGAGAGCGTGTGCCTGACGCAACATAGCGCCTCGGCGCATGATACGAACCTGCTGACGGCGCTGAAATTCGGCCGAAAACTTCACCTGCCCCTGCCCGATCCCATCACCATCTTCGCTGTAGATGTGATGAATGTCACCGACTTCGGCGAAAATCTCAGCCCGCCCGTCGCCGCCGCCATCCCCTCGCTGGTTGCTGCTGTGCGCCGGGAACTCATGCCAGACATGCATGTTCGACCCATCGAACAAGACTGTGTTGACGGATAAAGGAGTGACCCATGGTATCCCCAGAACTCTTGCGCCGCTACCCTTTCTTTGCCGGCTTCAGCCATGACGAGCTGGAAATGCTGGCTAATCTAGGCGAACCGATGAAGGTGGTCGCCGGAGAATACCTCTTCCACGAGGGGGACACACTCGACACATTCTACTTGACCGTGCAAGGCGCCGTCGCCGCCGTCATGGAGCTAACCGATAGGCAGACGCCCCATGCGTTATCCGATCAACTGGTAGGGCGCGTGCGCACGCGAGATGTTGTGGTCAGCACGGTTGGCCCCGGCGAAGTGCTGGCTTGGTCCGCGCTAGTGCCGCCCTATCTGGCTACCAGTAACGCCAAAACATTGACGGATTGCGAATTGGTGATGTTCGACGCCGTCGAGTTGCGCCACATTTTTAAGGCGGACTGCAAGTTTGGCTACCGCATGTTGGAGAAGGTGGCCGGCGTTGCGCGCGAACGGCTGCGCGACATGCGCTTAGAGTCGCTGGCGCAAAAAGCTATCTAAACCAAGGCCGAGGCGCTATGGGCTGGAAAACGGGCCGGCGGCAGCTAGATCGAGATCGACCCTTTGCGGAACGCCGTCTGACCGATTAACACGTTCACCAACACCGGTTGCCCCTGGCGCGCCAACGCCTTCGCCTTGAGCAAGCCGGCCACAACCTCGCCTGGCGCGCTCACCAGCAGACCCGCGCCGCCAAAGCCCTCGGCAACGGCCTGGTAATTCGTGCGCCCCAACTGGGTGGCTACGGCATCGCCCAATAGCTCTGTTTGCTCACGGGCGATCTGCGCCCAGGCGGCATCTGTGCCCACCACCGCGATCACCGGAATCTGATGGCGGCTGAACGTGTCGAACTCCGCCAGACTGTATCCGACTGAGCCGTCCCCATACACAATCCACACCTCAGCCGCCGGCCGCACCAGTTTCGCGCCTAGAGCAAAACCTGCGCCGGGGCCGAGTGTGCCGAATGGCCCCGGGTCTAACCAGGAGAGCGGCGCGCGCGGGCGCACAATGTAGGAAGCCGTGGCGACAAAATCCCCGCCATCGCCGATAATCACGCTATTCTCGTCAATTGCCTGCTCCAGATCGCGGCAGAGTTGAACGGGGTTGACGTATTCGGTGGCCGCGCCGGCCTCAACTGTGATTTCGGCGTCGCGCGCCTGGTCGCCAGCCGTCAGGGTTGCCAACCAATCCGCCCAGCGTGCGGGGGATGCGCTCCAGTTCGCCGCCAGCGTCAGCAGGAATGTGCCCGGGTCGGCCTGAATCGCCAGGTCGGGTCGGCGATTTTTGGTGAGCTCGGCGGCGCTGCGATTGACGGCGATGTAAGTGGCGGACTTTGGGATGCTGCGTCCGTAATTCAGGCGAAAATCGCATGGCACGCCGACCAGCGCCACCACATCGGCGGCGCGCAACGCCTGGCTGCGTTGATGGCGCACATGCAGCGGGTCGCGCCCCAACAAACCCCGCGCCATGCCCGACAGGTACGTGGGGATTCCCAACGCTTGCACCGCTCGCTGCAAGGCCTGGGCTTTAGACGGGGTCAACATGGCCTGGCTGCCGATGATGAGGAGTGGTTGCCTGGCTCGTTTGAGGATAGCCAGCGTTTTCTCGATCTGGCCGGATTTGGCCTGGGGAAAGGTGACAGGCAAGGGATTCCCGGCTTCCTGGCGCCGCGCCCCGGCGAAAAGCCCGCCGACATAACGCGTGAGATAGAGACGCAGCGGCAAATTGCCGAGGGTTTTTGTGCGGCCAATCGAAGCCATTGTCCAGTCGCGCACGACATGTTCAGGGTAAAGCAGGTCTACCGGCAGTTCAACAAAGACCGGGCCGGGGACATCGGTTTGCGCGGTCTGGAAGGCGCGTTCAAGAGTAGGGCCGATCTGACGCACTTGTTTGACGGCGGCGGCCCACTTGACATGCGGGGTCATGAGGGCCATCTGGTCAATATCTTGCAGAGCGCCGCGGCCTTTGAGTAGCGTGGCGGTGGCCCCGCCCAGGATAATAACCGGCGATTGCGCCATTTGGGCGTTTTTGACGGCGGTGATGGTATTGGTCAGACCCGGCCCGGCGGTGACGGCGACGACGCCGGGTACGCCGCTGAGGCGCGCCACGGCGTCGGCGGCATAGACGGCGGTGGCTTCGTGGCGCGTATCTACGACGCGCAAGCCGGCTTGTTTGGCCCCCACCAGGATAGGTGAGATATGGCCGCCGCACAAGGTGAAAAGGAACTCGACGCCGTGGCGCCGCAGGATTTCACCGATGAGCTGACCTGCGTGAGAGTTGTCTGTGGGGCGCATGGTATAGGGTCCTTGCAGGGGAAAGGGTGGATTTTCTGCAGCAGATTCGGCCGAATAGTACACCCTTCAGGCTGGCAGAGCAAACCGACCGCCGGTCCGTCTGTTCTTTTGGAAGAGCCTGCGCCAGGTTATATTTCGCGGACGGTGAAGAGGTGTTTGATCCGGTCGTAACGAAAAACAGGCCCGTCTGTGCAAGTAAAGGTAGGGCCGAACTGACAATGCCCGCATAACCCAACGCCGCATTGCATGTTACGTTCCATCGTCACATAGATGTCTTCGTCGCGCAGGCCCTGCTTGCCGAATTCGCGGAGGGTATAGTGCATCATGATCTCAGGCCCGCAAATCATAGCCACGCTATCATCCGGGGCGAAGCGCGCGCGCCCTACCAGTTGCGTGACAAAGCCAACGTTGCCGCGCCAACGACTATCGGCGTTGTCAACGGTGATGGAGACCTCGATATCAAGGTGGGAGCGCCACTTTTCAATGTCCTGATGAAAGAGGATGTCGCCAGGGGAGCGCGTGCCGTAAAGGATGGTAATTCGGCCGAATCTCAGCCGGTTTGCCACCACATGATAGATGGCCGGTCGCAAGGGCGCCAGACCGATTCCGCCGGCTACGAAAACCACATCCCGCCCCTCGGCTTCAGCCAGCGGCCAGGCGGTGCCGAACGGTCCGCGTACCCCTAACATATCGCCCGGTTCGAGTCGGCTCATGGCGCGGGTCACCTTGCCGACTGCGCGTGTGGTGTGGATCAGGATATGCGGTCGCGCCGGGTCGCCACTGATCGAAATGGGCGCCTCGCCCACGCCAAAGACATACAACATGTTGAATTGCCCGGCGCCGAACGGCACAATCGCCTGACCCCCTGTCGGGGCTAATTCAAGCGTAAACACATCGGCCGATTCTTGTTGCCGGGAGACAATGCGGTACAAGTAAGGTTGCAAAGACAAAGTCGAATTCATCTCATCCACGATGGAGCGTCCAGCCCTAGCGCAGGACGCCCGGTTTTCAATGAGGGTTGGTCTCAGACTCAAACAGGCTCGCCATAAACGTCCAGAAGCTGCAAAAGCGTAGCATTCCACCGTTTGAGCATGATTTGCACAAAGCGCTGCATCAGTTGATAGCCTAATTCATGGTCTGCTTCGCACTTCGTGCGCAAGCACTTGCCGTCAAAGGCGACCGCGCGCACCGCGCTCACCGCCTGGGCGTCAAATTGCCAGCGATACGGAGGGAATAGCCATGACCAGCCCAGTACGTCGCCGGCATGGACTGTGCTAACCGTCTTGTAGTCCTGACCGGGCACATAAATCCTGACGGCGGCGTCACCGTGGCGAATCATGTAGAAGTGATTGGCCTCTGTTCCGTCGCGGAAGATTTCCTCGCCGGGCATAAAGCGCACATTCGAAGCGCACCCGGTAATCGTAGCCAGATGCTGCGGTTGCAGCCCGGCAAAAGAGGGGTGTTCGGCAATAATTGACTCGAGCGAATGAATTTCCATGGTCTCACTCGTCAAAACTGTGGCCGTCCATTCACGTTGCTAAGAGCCGCTGGAACTGCCTTTCAGCCCGCAGGCTGGCTCAAAACCGCGCGATGGATAGGCTCTAAGAGGCAGCCCTGAGCATTGGCTGTTCACTGACAACAGCGATTTCTTCGGTTATGTCAATTGCTGCCGGGCACCAAGTAATGCACCTTCCACAACCGACACAACCGGAAGTCCCAAACTGATCGATCCAACCGGCAAATTTGTGTGTGGCCCATTGGCGATAACGCGCCGCCACAGAGGGGCGGATTGGACCGCCATGAATATAGGAGAAGTCCAGGTTGAAACATGAATCCCAAACGCGAACCCGTTCGGCCGAATCGCCTGTTAGCGACCGCTCGTCCTCCACCGTGGCGCAAAAACAAGTTGGGCAGACCATGGTGCAGTTCGCGCAAGCCAAACAACGACCCGCCACCGCCTGCCATGCCGGATGTTGATAACCGGCCTGCAAAGCCTCCTTCAACCCCTCAGTCCTCACGGCCCGCCCCATGTGCTCTGCCGTCTCCGCCACAATGGACTTCGCGCGCGCCCGATCCGTCTCCGTCGCCGCCCGGTGTTGCACCTCGCCCATCACCTCCGCCCCGGCCGTCGAGCCAACCGCCACGACAAAATGATGCACTTCAGCTTCCACCATCTCCGTCAAGGCCAGATCATAGCCTGTCGTCACTGCGGGGCCGGTTCCCATAGAAGCGCAAAAACAGTTCGCGCCCGCCTGCCCACAATTCACCGCCACAATAAAAACCCCGGCTCGACGCGCCGAATAGATTGGATCAATGCCGTGAGGTCCCATGAAAACCTTATCCTGCACAGCAATGGCGGCCAGTTCACAGGCGCGCACCCCCAAAAAAGCATACCGCGGCGGCCTCGATTCCTCTTCGAGAGGTTCCCAGCCTTGCCTGGTCTGTCGGGCTCGCCATAACGTCACTTGTGGCGGGTGCAGATACTTCTTCCAGGAGTGTGGCCCAACCACGTAACCGAACCAGGCCTCATCCGCCCGTCTTTCCAGAGCATACCGGCCGCGTCCGTGGTTATCCGTCCAGCCAGTCGGCAGATCGTGCGCATGTTCTATCACATCATAGACAATGCTTTTGTCCCGCACTGTAGGCCCAACCAAGGTATAGCCGCGTCGTCGCAGCGCCTCTATCAATTCCTGAAAATGGGCGGCTTCAAGAACAAGCGTGTCGCCGGGGTGTGATGAAACGTCCATGCGTAAACCTACCTCCCAAGCAATAACAGGCGCAGACACCTGTAATGATCTTAATTACACCCCAAAAACCGAGTTAGGGTAAGTGATGAATATCCTGAAAGTAACATGACATACGGCAGATTCTCGCCCTATCGCGCCGACTTGCTCTGCGTTCGCTTTGCTGGCGCGCCACCCGCCGCTTGCTATACTATGCACATAGACTGGATCAAACCGAGCTCTTCACCCCGGTTGGCTGTACAGAACATCGGGCGTGGCTTGGGAGGTGTTCGATGGGCCTTGTACGACGGATAACGATTATCCTCTTCTACTTGCTATGTGCCGGTTGGTTGGTTGTTGCCTCAGTTCAGGCGGCTGATACGCCGACACCGACGGCAGTTACCATTGTCGGCAGTTTTCAAAGCGCGCTAGGCTGCTCCGGTGATTGGCAGCCCGATTGCGCCGACAGCAACCTGGTCTTTGACGTAACCCACCAGCTCTGGATCGCCAGCTTCGATCTGCCGGCCGGGGAATATGAATATAAGGTGGCTCTAAACGGCAGTTCAACGGAGAGCTATGGTCTGAACGCGACCCTGGACGGGCCCAACATTCCCCTGAAATTGGATAAGGCGACCACAGTCACGTTCTTCTACGATCACAACACCCATTGGGCGGCGGATAATGTCGGCTTCTTTCTGGCTAATTTGCCTGGCAATTTCAACAGTGAAATAGGTTGCCCTGCCACTGCCTTTGATGATCCCGGCAGCCCGGGCGACTGGGCGCCAGATTGTTTGCAAACGTTGCTGCAAGACCCTGATGGGGATGGCGTCTATGCGTTTGTCACCACCAAACTGCCCGCCGGCAACTATGAAGGCAAAGTCGCGCTCAACCAGAGTTGGAATGTGAATTACGGCGATGGCGGCGCGCCGGGCGGCGGTAATATCCCGTTCACGGTCTCAAAGGAGAATGCCGAGGTAGTTTTTATGTGGGATTCCAAAACAAAAGTGTTGACGGTTAGCGTAGCGGGCGCTCCCACTGGTAACCTGAGCGAACTGAGCGCTTACTGGGTTGCCCCAGCCACCATCCTGGTTCCGTTCGGACCGGAGAATGCCTATACGCTGCATTACTCGCCCGAGGCGGGTCTGGCTCTGGATGAGGCCGGGGTGACGGGTGGGGAGTCGTTTCCACTCAGCCCCGGCAACGGGATAGACAGCAGCCTGACGAAAAAATACCCGCACCTGGCTCAACTAACCCCGCTCCTGGTTCCCCAAGCGGCGCTTGAGCGAATTGGCGACCTATTGCGCGGCCAATTGGCGGTGAGCGTGGCTGATGCGACTGGCAAGCCGATCAATGCGGTTGGCTTGCAGCTTGCCGGTGTCCTGGATGCGCTCTACACGACTGATACGCCGTTAGGCGTTACCTTTGAGGGTGAGACGCCCACGTTGCGCCTGTGGGCGCCCACAGCCCAGAGCGTACAACTCTACCTTTTTCCGGATTCAACCACTGAGACGAGCGCTATCCTGCCCTTGCAGCGTGATAATGCCACAGGCATCTGGACGATAATCGGTGAGCCGGGTTGGAAAGGCCAATTTTATCTCTATGCGGTGCAGGTGTATGTTCCGTCTGAAGGCCAGGTAGTCACCAATGTGGTCACCGACCCCTACTCCTTCAGCCTGTCGTTGAACAGCCTGCGTAGCCAGGTCGTGGACTTGCGCGACAGCGCCCTTAAACCGCCCGGCTGGGATGCCCAGGGTAAACCGCCTCTGGCCGCGCCGGAGGATATTGTACTCTACGAGTTGCATGTTCGCGACTTCAGCATCTACGATCAATCCGTTCCCGAAGCGGAGCGCGGCACTTTCCTGGCTTTCACGCATCCGGAAAGCTACGGCATGGTTCACTTGCGCCGTCTAGCGGAGGCCGGCCTTACCCACGTTCATCTGCTGCCGGCGTTTGATATTGCCACGATCAACGAAGACCGCGCCGGTCAGAGCAACCCGTTGGCGAACTATCTCAACCGTTTCCCGCCCGATTCAGAACAGCAGCAGCAAACTGTCTTTAATTTGCGCGATCAGGACGGTTTTAACTGGGGATATGATCCCTTCCACTATACGACGCCGGAAGGAAGCTATTCCACGCAGCCTGATGGCTCTACGCGTATCGTTGAGTTCCGGTCGATGGTGCAGGCGCTCAACAACATGGGCCTGCGGGTTGTGATGGACGTGGTTTACAACCACACCAGCGCCAGCGGCCAGTCAGACAAATCGGTGTTGGATCGCATTGTGCCGGGTTATTACCATCGCCTTAACAGTCGGGGCAAGGTAGAGAACAGCACTTGCTGCGCCAATACCGCGACGGAAAACAACATGATGCGCCAACTCATGCTGGATTCGGTGCTCACCTGGGCGCGGGCGTACAAAGTGGATGGTTTCCGCTTTGACCTGATGGGCCATCACATGGTGGATGATATGCTGGCGGTGCGTGCGGCTTTGGATGCTTTGACCGTGGAGAAGGATGGTGTGGACGGAAAATCCATCTACCTCTACGGGGAGGGCTGGAACTTTGGTGAGGTAGCTAACAATGCGCGCGGCGTCAATGCCACGCAGCTCAATCTGGCGGGGAGCGGGATCGGCACGTTTAACGACCGGTTGCGCGATGCCGCTCGCGGCGGCAATCCTTTCGGCGGGTTACAGGAGCAAGGTTTCATCAACGGCCTGGTTTCTGATCCCAATGGGACAAGTCAGGGAACGCCGGCTGCCCAAGAGGCGCGCTTGCTCTTATTTGCCGATCAAATTCGGGTGGGCCTGGCCGGCAATTTGGCCGACTATGAGTTTGAGGCGGCGAGTGGGGCGCGCACGCGAGGGGCTGGAGTGGATTATAACGGCTCCCCGGCCGGTTATACGGCTGACCCGCAGGAGAATATCGTTTACGTGTCGGCGCATGATAATGAGACGCTATTTGACGCCATTCAGTATAAAGCGCCGCCGGCGACGAGTATGGCGGATCGGGTGCGTATGCAAAACCTGGGTCTGGACCTGGTGTTGCTGGCGCAGGGTGTGCCGTTCATTCACGCCGGGGATGAGATGCTGCGTTCCAAATCCATGGATCGGGATAGTTATAACTCCGGCGACTGGTTCAATCATCTGGACTACAGTTACGAGACCAATAACTGGGGCATTGGTTTGCCGGTGGGCGACAAGAATGAGAACAACTGGCCCTTGATACAACCGCTGCTGGCGAATCCGGCGCTGAAGCCGGCTAAGGCTGATTTGCTGGCGGGTGTGGCGCACTTTGAGGAGTTGTTGCAGATACGGCGCAGTTCGCCGCTGTTTCGCTTGCGCACAGCGGAACAGGTGATGGAGCGCTTGCGTTTTTACAATACAGGGCCGAGCCAGATGCCTGGGCTAATTGTCATGGTGTTGGATGACACGGTCGGCGAGTCGTTAGACGCGACTTTTGACCGGGTGATGGTGTTGTTTAATGGGACCAATGTGGAGCAGATATTTGCGGCGGATGACTTGGCGGGAGGCGATTGGGTGTTGCATCCGGTGTTGGCGGATTCGGCCGATTCCATTGTCCGCACCGCCGCCTTCGCCAATGGCAGCTTCAAAATGCCCGCCCGTACTACCGCCGTCTTTGTCCAATTGGCGCCGCCGCCTTTGCCGGCGCCACCTTCCCCCGCGCCAATTCCCATACCCACGGAGGCAAACCCGACGCAACCTTCCCTCTGGATTGCCGTCGGCGTTGGGGCCGCTGCGCTCCTGACCGTTGGTTTGGTCTACTGGCGCAGCCGTCGCCGCTAAACCCGCTACTACCGGGAGTCGTTCTCTCGACTCCCGGTGTTATCTGTTCTGACAGGAAGCGCCGTGGGCAGCATACACAAACAACGTGTTTGGGTCGTTGAAGAAGGGCGGTCAACCCGCAAGCAAGATCACCTGGCGACTGAAGAGCCGCTGGAAATCCGTTTGCAAGCCGGGTCGGAGACCCGCACGCTGGCCATCACCATGCGCACGCCAGGCCATGATTACGAACTGGCGGCCGGCTTCCTCTTTGCTGAAAATGTCATCAGGCAGCGGGAAGAGCTCGGACACATGACCTACTGCGTGGAGGACGACCCGCGATCCCAGGAATACAACACGCTGTCGGTTGCTTTGCGCACTGAGCAACTGCCGGACTTGCCCCAACTCCAGCGCCACTTTTTCACTAATAGCGCTTGTGGTGTGTGTGGCCGCACCATGTTAGAAGATTTATCCCAACGCCACCCCCAGGCCTTGCCGCCGGGACCGGTGGTCGAGCCTGAACTGCTGTACCAATTACCCGGGCGTCTGCGCCAGGCTCAGGCGCTCTTTCAGCATACCGGCGGTCTGCACGCGGCCGCTCTGTTTGATGCACAAGGGCAACTTCTGGTAGTGCGTGAGGATGTGGGCCGCCACAATGCCCTGGATAAATTGGTGGGATGGGGGTTGTTAAACGACAAACTGCCATTTCACGATCATATCATTCTCGTTAGCGGACGAGCCAGCTATGAGTTGCTGCAAAAGTGCCTGGCGGCCGGAGCGCCGATCTTATGCGCCGTGTCGGCCCCAAGCACGTTGGCTGTAGCGTTGGCCTCCCAATTTGGCCTGACGTTGGTCGGCTTTCTGCGCGAGCGACGTTTCAATGTCTACGCTTCCCCCGAACGCCTGGCCGGTATTGTCTAGCGGGGCGACCGGATGCGTTTCCAGGGGAGGAGCGGACGCGGGCATGTAGTTTTTCTACAGAAAGTCGACAGTTCGCGACGGATGAATACCCGGCGGCTGTGATAAACTCTCTCGTGTTATCTGAACCAGGTTGCTCTTGCAGAACGAGACTTCGGCGCTAACGTGGTGTCTAAAGCCTAGTCAGCAAACAAACGCCTAGACGAGGGGGTTGTTGGTTGATTGGTTGATCGCCTTGCTTTGAAGTCAGGCGCGAAGGGCCCCCTGTTCAAATTTATTCATCATAAGGAGATTATTGTGTCACGATTTCCACGTTCTCTTTGGTTACTTGTTATTGTCTGCCTGCTCTTAGGCGCGGCCGCATTCAGCGGCATGGGTGGCCAGGTTCGGCCAGTCAGCGCTACAGGTGTCTTGGCGGCCCCGGACGCCGTGATTGACGAAGAGTATGGGTCTACCCGCGCCCAAGATGGCCGGGGCAATAACTCTACCGTCGGCGACTCGTTCGCCTGCAACCTGGATGCCAACCGCGGCAACATCATGGATTTTCACGCCTACAACGACGAGGTCGGCAATATCTGGCAATTTGCCTGGTCGGTTGACTCATCACAAGCTCTGGATGCCACCAGCGGCAACTTCTTTGGCAACCCGGCGACCCGCCAGGTCAACTACTTTGTGGGCATTGACGTCGGCTGTAACGGCGGCCCCGGCACGGACATGAACGCCACCGGCATTGCCGGCCCATGGACGCGCTTCTTCGGTTGGCAGGGCAGCGGCGGTGTGGACTTTTTCGTCGCCAGTTACCCTACCGGCGCGAACACGTTGCAGGCTCAGCTCTGGTCAATGAACGGCACAAGCAAGACTTTCATTTCCGACTTACCCAGCGCCACGCGCGTGACCGATTTTCGCCGCCATATTGAGGTCGCTTTGGACGGAGCGAACGTCCCCTCTCAGTTGAAGAGTAATACTCAGCTTTGTCTGATGGTTGTGACTACCGAAAACGTAGATGACCGCGACGGCAATGGCGGAACGAATGACGGCGGGCGCGTGTTAGATGCGTTGGGCGCGACGGATGATCTGGACGGTTGCAACCTGAACTATCGCCTGGGCGGTACAGCTAATCCGTTGCCCAATCTGATTGACACGCGGGCTTTCTGCCAGGAAACGGGCCGATCTACTCTGGCGACCGGCAACGGCCCCCGCCAATGCTTGAGCAATCCGGTGCGCGAGACGATCAATGCTCTGGATAATAACGCTGCGTGCGAAGCCAATCTCACCGGCGTGGACATTGACGGCAATGTGTCCGGCGGCAATGAAAGCCCCTATGTTTACCTGACCGAAGGGAATCATGCGGCGCCTTACATCCTTCTTAGCGGCGGCGGCACGACTGACTTCGCCGGGGAGAGCTCAGCTTACCAATTCTACGATCCGGGTTTGCAGACTACGAATGGAACGGCCGATGTCGTACACGGCAATGCCGGCACCGACAGCTGTTTTCTGTATCTGGAAGTAGAAGGTGTGTCGGCCATCGGCGCGAATGACAATGATCTGGCCGATGACGCCAACCTCTATATAGCTATAGACCGCCAGAATATCAACAGCGCCACTGACACCGGCAGTTTTGGCGCGCCGGGCAGCGGCTCACTTTTCGCTCCGGAAGGGGCCAATTCTGCGCAGGGCGCGAAGGTGAATTTCAAGGGCTGGACGCCGGATTATTCGGTGGCTATCTGGAATCGCGGCTTTGCCGGCCTCTACCAGCACGCGGGTGGGACGGCGTGGAATTTGCTGAATGCCGAGTCGGTGAGTGCTGCCAATACCGGTGTACTGTATGACTATGCTGACTGCCCGAATCTGGCGGCCAGTGACATGCTGTTTGGGTTTGATAGCGGCATTGGCGGCACCGGGGCTGAAGTGGCGATCCCGTGGGCGGCCATCGGCGGATTGCCTGCGAGCAACGAAGCCATTAAGATAGGCATGTATACTGTCTATGATGGAGCGACCGGCGGCAGCGTATCGTCGTATGATGTTTTCGACCAGGCGCCTGGCGTCGGTCAGGGCTGCCAGGGGCGCGGTTGCCACGAGCGTATCGGCGACGAGCCAAATGATGCCGACGCGGATAACCTGAGCGGAACCTTGATTGACGGATCCCCCTATGTGGGTCGGCATTATGGCGACAGCGGCGATGCGCCGGCCAGCGACCCCTATAGTTCGGACACTGACACGATTGAAGAGTACTTCATCTTCACGCCCCATTCTAAGCTGACACAGTGCTATGATTACGGCGACAACCCTGATCTGGCAGCCGGCACAGCCACGGGCGACTACCAGACTCTGCGAAATGACAATGGGCCGCGTCACCGCGTGCAAATTGGCGTCAGCCCGCAAGGCCGGCCCGCCTCACCCTGGATGGGTGTGGGGGTGGATGTGGAGCCGAACGCTGACGGTCAGCCCAACGCGACTGCCAGCGGCGATGATGCAAATGGCTTTGACGATCACGATGGGGTGAATTTTGACGGCGTCTACGGGCT
>JAYRVN010000132.1:0-3665 GCA_041918535.1 Chloroflexota bacterium | reverse complement strand
GTCGGAGTGGCCGTTGAGGTATTTGGTGGCGCTATGCAGGCTGAGATCGAAGCCCCATTCGGTCGGGCGGAAGTTGACGGGGCTGGCGAAGGTGTTGTCTATCAGGGCAACAAGGCCGTGGGCGTGGGCGAAGGCGACGACGGCGGGCAGGTCGGGTATCTGGACGAGGGGGTTGGCGATGGTTTCCACGTAGATGGCGCGGGTATTCGGCCGAATCTTCTCCCCCCAGGTATCCGGTTCATCTCCATCTATGAAATCATAGGCGATGCCAAAGGCCGGCAAATCCTGGGTGATAAAATCATACGTGCCGCCATAGAGCGCGGCTTGCACCAGCAAATGATCCCCCGCCGCCAGAACCGTCAACAACGTTGTGGTGATGGCCGCCATGCCGCTGGCCGTCACCAGGGCGGCCTCGGCATTTTCCAGCGCCGCCAGCTTGGCGTGCAGCGCCAGATGGTTGGGCGTGTTGTTCAGGCGAATATAGCGCACGCTATGGTAATCCGCCTCGCCGTTATACTCGAAGTTGGCCGACTGAAAAATGGGCATACTGACGGCCCCTTCGATGCGCGGTTGCGGTTCGCCGGCATGGATGGCTTTGGTTTCCAGGCGCTTATAGACGTAACTCATCGGTTTTTCTCCAGGTTTATCCGGCGCTGTTTAGGCCGGATTCAGGGGCGGGTTAGGTTCTTCAAGGGGAGCGGCGGGCGCGGCCGGCTGAGGAGGCGGCAGGCCCAAGGCGGCCAGGACGGCCAGGCGGTCAATTTTGCCGGTGGGCGTTTCGGGCAGATGGGGCCAGGCCCAGAGATGTCGCGGCATTTCATAAGGGGTGAGGGCCGGCGATAACTGCGCGCGCAAGGCGGCAAGGTCAAGCGGCGCTCCTTCGATGACGGCCGCCACACATTCACCCAGGCGCGGATCGGGCCGGCCGACTACCAGTAGTCGCCGGTCGGGCAAGAGGGTTTGCAGCGCGCGCTCCACTTTTTCCGCCTGGACTTTGACGCCGCCGCTATTGATGACGCGGTCTAACCGGCCCAGCCAGCGTAAACGACCGTCCGGCGTCAATTCCACGCGATCGTTGGTGGTTACCCAGACGTCGTCGGTCATCGGGCCACGCACCAACAGGCAGCCGCGCGCATCCAGTCGGCATTCCACGCCGGGCAAGGGGGTAAAGGTTTCGGCCGAATCCTCTCCATTCAAGCGGCGCAAGGCGATGTGACTGACGGTCTCCGTCATGCCATAGGTGTGATAGAGCGGGGCGCTGACGGCGCGGGCCTGTTGGGCCAGGGCGGGGCTGAGGGGCGCGCCGCCGATGAGCACGGCCCGTAAACGATTGAGCAGGGCCGTGTCGTGCGGAAAAGCGAGGCTGTTTTGCAGTTGCAGCGGGACAAAGGCGGTGAAGTCGAAGGCGGTTTCGGCCGAAAATTCCGCCAGGGGTCGCCCCGTTGGCGGGATTACCGTCAGTTGCAACCCCAACTCCAGACCGCGCACCAGCATCATCGCGCCGGCGATATAGGCCGGGTTCAGACACACCAGCGCGCGCTCGCCCGCGCGCAGGCCCAGGGCCTGACCGGTCGCCTGGGCGCTGGCGCTCATCTGGCGGCGCGTCAGGCTCACCGGCTTGGGCGCGCCGGTGGAACCGGAAGTGGGCAACCGGAAGGCGGCCTGGTCGTTCAACCAGCCGGCGCAGAAACTCAGGGTGTGGCGGGCGTAATTCGAGTCGGCTGTCTCGGCGGCGCGCGCCCCTTGCGCCCGTACCCACGCCCAGGTGTAGGCGCGCCCGTCCAGGATCAGATCAGGCATGCGGCGCTTTGAGGCCGATGAAGAGCTGGCGGGCGAAGGGATCATCCACGCTTTTCGGCCGAAACCCCACCGCGCTCAACGCGTTTAACCATTCGTCGTGGGCGAACAGGCCGAAGAGATGCCGTTCATGTTCCACCCACACCTGCGCGCCCTGCCGGAACATATAGGCAAATTCGACGCAATAGGTGGTGTCGCCGGGGTCCGGGTCATATACCCATTCCAGATACCGCAACCCGCGCCCGTCGCCGTCGTGCCCGCCATGTTGGGTGTGCGGGCGGAAGGTTTCGCGGCAACAGTCAGGGGCCAGAATGAGCGCGCCGCCCGGCCGACAATGGGCGTAGGCCGTGGCTAAGGCCCGGCGCAGATCGCTCTGGCTGGTCATGTACATGACGGCATCGTGCAGGAAGACGGCGTCGAAGGCGCGTTCCAGGCGCAGGCTGCGCATATCGCCCTGGATGTGTTCGCATTCGGGATTGAGGGCGCGGCTGACGGTGAGCATTTCGGCCGATAAATCCACCAGCGTCATCGCATAGTGCGCTTTTAAGTGCGAAGCGCTATTGCCGCCGCCGCTGCCCAACTCCAACAGCGTGCGCGGCGCCGGATCGCACACCAGGGCCAGCAACTGCTGCACATACGCCGCTTCCGCCGCGTAATCCTTTGGCGCCGAGAGTAACGGCCACCATGCCGCCAGATCGCGGTACAGACGGGGTAAAGCATCCTGATCATGCATAATTGGCTCAGTCTGGAACGGCAGTTAAGGGAAGCGCGGGTATTTCTCCCACTCCGGCCGCCGCCCCTCCATAAAGGCGTTGCGTCCTTCCATCGCTTCCTCGCTTAGATAGTAGAGCAACGTGGAATTGCCGGCCAATTCCTGAATACCCGCCTGACCGTCCAACTCTGCATTGAAGGCGGATTTGAGCAGGCGAATCGCCAACGGGCTGCGCGACTGGATGATCCGGGCCCACTCCATTGTCGTGGTCTCCAATTGATCCAGCGGCACGACTTTGTTAACCATGCCCATGGTATATGCCTCTTGGGCCGTGTATTGCAGGCAGAGGAACCATATCTCGCGCGCGCGTTTCTGGCCGACATGCCGCGCCAGATAAGACGCGCCGAAGCCGCCATCGAAACTGCCCACCTTAGGCCCCGTCTGGCCGAACCGGGCGTTGTCTGAGGCGATGGTGAGGTCGCAGACCACATGTAAAACATGCCCGCCGCCGATGGCCCAGCCGTTGACCATGGCGATAACCACTTTGGGGATCGAGCGAATTTGCTTTTGCAAATCCAACACATTCAGGCGCGGCACGGTATCCTGGCCGACATACCCCCCCACGCCGCGCACACCCTGGTCGCCGCCGGAGCAAAAAGCCTGGTCGCCCATGCCGGTCAGCACCACGACAGCGATGCGAGGGTCTTCCCGGCAAATTTCCATGGCGTCTTTCATTTCCGTGACTGTCAGCGGGGTGAAGGCGTTATGCACGTGGGGGCGGTCAATGGTGATCTTGCCCACGCCTTCGAGCAGCTCGAATTTGATTTCCTGATACGTTTTAAGAGGTTCCCACGGGCCGACCGTGGGAACGGGTGACCATTCAACAGGCATCGTTGCCTCCTTAATTGATAGCGGGTGAGATAGGGTGGGGTGCTCGGCGCGTTCGCAGGTATTCCATCCGCGCCGGCATACTATCTCTTGGTCGGGATTATAGGCGGGGGGTGGCTACGCGGGCAATGCCTCGGCATCGGTTAGAGCGATTTCTAACATCGCGCCGGATGTTTGCGCCGTCTAGAAGCCTGTTAGAACAAGCTGTCGGGGGCGGCTGCCTGATGGCCATCCTCGGCGATATTCTGCGCTCAAAAAAAGACAGCCG
>JAYRVN010000131.1:0-2912 GCA_041918535.1 Chloroflexota bacterium | reverse complement strand
TCCTTGCCGGCTGCTTCGGCCGGTTGGCGGGAGTGGCTCACCCCCCGGCTGGAACTCATCTTCGCCATTATTACCCTGGTCGGTATGCTCACCGGCCTCGTCGCCGAAAAAGTCGGTTGGCCGATGGTGATGACGGTCAGCTACACCCTCGCCTACCTCACCGGCGGCTACTTCGGTCTAGTAGCCAGCCTGCAATCCCTCCGCCGCCTGACCATAGACGTGGATTTGCTCATGGTTCTGGCGGCCTTAGGCGCGGCCGTAGTGGGCGAAGCGTTTGAAGGCGCCATGCTGCTTTTCCTTTTCTCCTTTTCCAATGTGCTGCAAAACTATGCCCTGGGCCGCACCCGCCGCGCTATCTCCGCCTTGATGCAATTGCGCCCAGACCGGGCCATCGTGCGGCGCGGCGACGAATTGGTGGTGTTGCCGATTGAACAGGTGCTTGTGGGTGAACACATCCTGGTCAAACCGGGTGAGCGCATCCCGCTGGATGGCAACATCGCCGTCGGGCGCGCCCACATTGATCAATCTTCCATCACCGGGGAATCTATGCCGGTGAGCAAAGGCCCCGGTGAGACGGTTTTTGCCGGCACGATCACCCAAAACGGCTATCTTGAAATCATCATCACCAAACTGGCGCAAGATTCCACCCTGGCGCGCATGATCAAGCTGGTGGAAGAGGCTCACAGCGAAAAAGCCAAAACCCAACGCTTTATTGACCGGGCCGAGCAATATTACGCCACAGGCGTTATCGTGCTCACCCTGTTGGTCATTGTTATTCCCCTGGCCTTTTTAAACGCCTCTTTTGGCCCCACCTTTTACCGCGCCATGACCATCATGGTCGCCGCTTCCCCCTGCGCCTTGGTCATCAGCACACCCGCCACGGTGTTGTCAGCCATCGGCAACGGCGCGCGGCGCGGCGTGCTGTTCAAAGGCGGCATCCACGTGGAGAACGCCGCCACCATCAAGGTGGTCACGTTTGACAAGACCGGAACCTTGACCATCGGCCGCCCGGTAGTGACCGACGTGCTGGTCTCGCAGCCGCTCCCGCCCGCGCTCGTGGCCGATCGCCCGGCCGAGGATGTCTTGTTGGCGCTGGCCGGGGCGGTGGAAAAGCAGTCGGAGCATCCTCTGGCCCAGGCTATAGTCCAGGCGGCCACAGCGCGCAACCTGCCGTTGCTAGAGGTGACGGGTTTTGTCTCCAGCACCGGGCTGGGCGTAATGGCCTGGGCGGGCGAACGCCGGATTGCTATCGGCAACAACCGCTATTTTGCCGGCTGGGGTGGGTTGGAACCGGCCGTAGAGCAACAACTGGCGCGCTTGCAAAATGAGGGCAAGACAACGGTGATTGTGAGTGAGATTGTGGCGCGGGGTTCGGCCGAATCCCTGCACATTCTTGGCCTCATCGCTATTGCCGACGTCCTGCGCCCCCAAATCGTCGAGATCGTGCGCGCCATCAAACAGGCGGGCGTGGAACGCGTCATCATGCTCACCGGCGACCATGAGCGCGTAGCCCAAGCCATCGCCGCCCAGGCTGGCGTTGACGAGTTCTATGCCGACCTCATGCCGGAAGAAAAGGCCCGGTTAATCAAACAATTGGAGACCACCTACGGGCCGGTCGCCATGGTCGGCGACGGCGTTAACGACGCCCTGGCCCTGGCAACCTCAACGCTGGGTATTGCTATGGGCGCAGCCGGGACCGATGTGGCCCTGGAATCGGCCGATCTCGTCCTCATGAGCGATAACCTGCACAACATCCCCTACGTCTTCGCTCTCAGCCGGCGCACGCGCAGCACCCTCATCGCCAATCTCAGCTTTGCCCTGTGCATGATCCTTCTCATGCTGGGCGCCATTCTCTTCTATGACCTGCCCCTACCCCTGGCCGTCCTGGGCCACGAAGGCGGCACCGTCTTGGTCTGCCTCAACGGCTTGCGCCTGCTGGCTTTCCGACCGCGCCATCTAACCGCGCAGACAAGCGGCGCCTAGCCGCGCGGCAGCGGCCGATAGGGGCCGGCGGGGCCTCACCCGGAGCCAGTCTGCTGCCCCCGCCCACTCAGGCGACGGTTTGCTTTTCGAGTCGCCTTTGAACCGCCTCGCTTTCCAGCTCTCGGATGGCATCCGCAGCCACCCACCGCGCCGCCCTTGAGTCGAGGCGTTGAATCTCTTTGGCCGCCTCAAGCGCCGCCTGGTTCAGCCGGGAATTCCGCTTCCCAATGTTGCGCAAGGCCCAATTGACCGCTTTCTTCACGAAATTGCGCTCGTCAGCGGCCCCCTGCTTGATCACCGACAGGAACTCTATGAACGCCTCATCCGGCGCCTGCTTATCGTGCCAGGCCAGACAGGCTATCAAAGCAAAGGCTGCGCGCTTGACAAACTCTTCTTCCCGTTCAGACCACTCAACGATCTTCTGACGGGCGAGAGGCGTCTTCTCAAACAGATTCATGCACACCTGGTCGCAGACATCCCAAGAATTGATGTCTTTCACCCAGGCCTTCATCTCCGTTTCACTCAACGCTTCCGGCGCGGCCAGCATGGAAGCCACAATCCGGGCTTCCGCTATGCCTGTGGCCCAGAGCGCGCCGGCCAGCTTATGATCCTTGCCCGTTGCTTTGGCGATCCGGCGCATCTCCGGCACTGAAACACCCAGCCGCTTTTCGACCGTCATGCCAAACCTGGCCATGCCTTTGAGGTTGTCAGGGTCCGCCTTCGCCCTGAGTTGAGCGAGGATATCAGAGGTAGTTGTCATGGGCTTCTCTCCGGGTTAGCGGCGCGTTCTCTCACGCCGACAAGACCAACAACCCGATCACACAGTCGCCAGTTCTATCGTCGTCGGGGCGCGTTCAATGGCGCCGTGATTATACAATCGCAACCAGAAACAAGCCCCAAACATGGAGGGGAAAAAGGCTCTAGAAACC
>JAYRVN010000130.1:0-3722 GCA_041918535.1 Chloroflexota bacterium | reverse complement strand
CCTCGGTGGATTTGTCGCTGGTCAAGGAAAGCGGGGGGCGCTCGTCTACCAGAATGAGTCGCTGTACGCCGCCCTCAACGCAGAGGTGATAAGCGGCCGCCATGCCGGCGATACCCGCGCCGCATATTACCACATCAGCCCCTGGATTTCCTGTAGCCATTGTATTCGTGGGTGTCTCAGGCCGTGAGCAGTGGGTGACTGACCGGCTGGATTTCCCGCAAGTAACCGGCTATGCCGCGCCGGGCGTCCCACTGACCCGGGTAGCCGAGCGATACTTCCTCAAAGCGCACGTGGTTGACGATGTGGGTCGCGCGGATGTGCGTATGGCCGAAGACCACCCCAACCACAGGGAAACGGGTGTGCCATTCCTCGGTCAGGCGAGTGCCGCACCAGATAGAGAAGCGCGGGATGTGGCGCAGCCGGGCTAAATCCGGCCGCAAAGGGAAGTGCGTCACCAGCAACAGGGGCGCGCCGAGCGCCGCCGCTTTGCTCAAGCGTTGTTCGGTGTAGCGACAACGCGCCGCGCACCACGCCTGGCGGCTGGGAAAGGGGTCGGGATGCAGCAGGCTTTCATCGGTGCAGAGGACGCCGGTTTCCACGGCCCAGGCGACGGCCTGATCGAGGGGGACGTGATTCGGCCGAAAACTGTAATCATACAAAGTGAAAATCGGAGCGATGCGCATCGGGCCGCCCGGCCCGGGCCACAGGCAGTATGGGTCTTCCGGCGTCAATACACCCAGTTGGCGACAAACGGCCACCATCTGGTTATATTTGAAAACCCCGCGCAGGCTGGCTGATTCGCGTGGGTGCGTCCACAAATCATGGTTGCCGGGCGTCCAAATGACCCGCGCAAAGCGTTGCGTCAGGGTGTCCAACGCCTGTTGAAAACGCCCCAAGTGGCTGCAAACATCGCCGGCCAGCAGCAACCAATCGTCGGGGCATGGGGGCAATGCCGCCAGGGCTTGCCAGTTGTCCAGGCGGCTGAGATGGAGATCGCTGATCGCATAAAGTCGCATAGCGCACAAACCCTATCAGGTTGTCAGAGATGCCAACCCATTTTTCGGCCGATTAATTAGCGGAAGCCCGCCGATTTCATTCCATTGTAGCAGAGAGAGAGGTGTGAAGGAAAATAGTGGGTTGGGTTATAATCACGATTATGTCTGTTTTATCTAGCTTGCAACTGATTGAAGGAATTCCTCTGTTTCACGAGGCGAGCCCTCAGAGCCTGACCCGGCTGACGAGCGCTTCGCGCCTCGATGTTTTCGACCCGGAGGCGGTTATTTTTTGGCAGGGCGACCCGGGTGATCGCGTCTGGATATTGCGCTCCGGGCGCGTCAAGATCGTGCACCAGGCAGAATCAGGGCGAGAGATGGTGGTGGAACTGATCGAACCGGGAGAGCCATTTGGCGGGGCTGTGTTGTTTATGCCCCAACAGCCCGCCACGGCGAGGGCCATGGAATTGTCGGAAACTTTAAGTTTTCCTAGCGAGGTTTACAGCGACCTGCTTTTGGAACAACCTGCAATCGCCTTGCGGTTGGTACGCATGTTAGGTTTGCGTTTACACAGCGTCATGGCGCTGCATGTGCTCTCCGGTGAGCGCGTAGAACGGCGACTGGCGCATATCTTGCTGAAACTGGCGGTGCGTAGTGGGCGACCCGACGGCGACGGGCGGCTGATCACTTTGCCGCTCTCGCGGCAAGACCTGGCGGATATGGCCGGCACGACGCTGGAGACGACTATTCGCATGATGTCGCGTTTCAACCGGGAAGGGCTGCTCAAAACCCTGCGCGGCGGCTATATTGTCCTACTAGATGAGAAGCGACTGCATGAGCTGGCCCAGGATTCAGATTTTGGCCCCAGCAGCGACGGCGGGCCGCCTCCCTAATCGCGCCATCTCGCCCCGCGTTTATAGAAGTAAGAGCAGCATCGTCACCGGCGTCTGCGCCACAATGCTGTGCGGCATTTGGGGGGGCAGGTGGAACCAGGCCCCCGGCGCAACCTCAAAGGTATCGGCCCCCAGCGTCACGGCGGCGGCTCCATCCAGGAAGTGCAGGATGGCCGGCCGAGCGCTGGTATGTTCCGACAAAGCCTGGCCGGGCGCGAAGCCGAAGAGCACGGCTTTGAGGTGGGGAGTGTTGAGCAAAGTACGGCTGATAATGGTATCGGCCGAAATGGCCGGTAACGCCGTTAGCAGGTCGGCAAAGTGGGTATAAACGGTCTCATTCATGGAATTGGCAAATGGATGAATTGCCCAGGCAAAGCGGCGGCGTATGCGAGAACTGTTTGCCGCAATGATGACAGGTGACTTGCGTTTGATAACACCACACTTCGATTTCCGGTTCACCGCAGTGTGGGCAGGTCAGGTACTCTGGAAAGGGATCAGGCAGCGGCATATCTGCCGGCTGGGGTGTGGGTTCTTCTGGGACAGGTTCGGGCAGGGTCATGTTTGCCTCCCTGCAATAACCGGCTGAATAGTTGGCGGTCAGTCTTTAAGACGCCTGAGACCGACCACCAACTAACTAACAACCAACTAACCATAAGACCTGAAACTGCAGCAGTTCGCTCCTACTCAAGCCACCGAATCAGTGAGCATCAACCGGCAAGTTACTCGTGGAGCGAGCGTACATAGGCGATGATGTTGAGTAAATCGGTGTCCGTCAAGGCCGGGTTGCCGCCGCGTGGGGGCATGTCCACGCCGGTAGTGTTGGCGGGATCGCTGGCCGGCCGCCCTTTTTGCAGAAAGGCCACCATCTGTTCATCGCTATTATCGGTCAAGAAGACACTGACGGTCAGGTCTTTGCCCAGGTTGGGCAAACCTTTGGCATCCGGCCCGTGGCAGGAGATGCAGGTCCCGTCAAACTTGATTTTGCCGGCAGCTACGTCTCCGGCTGAAGTGGGTGGGGGCGGTGGTTCGGCCGAACCGCCGCACGCTGCCAACAACATGGCGGCCAGAATGACCGCGATAAGAATTAAACTCCGTTTCATTTCCATGTCTCCTTCTTGAAATTTGCTCATGTGTGGATCGCGCCTCAGACCTCGTTCGGTCATCGGCCTACCTACCCATGCGCCTTGATATGCACCGCCAGGCGCATCTCGTCAAATGTGAGGACATTGGCGCCCAATTCCTGGCCTAGTTTGGCGGCCTCCGCTGCATTAGCCAAAGCCGCCACCCCAAAGCTCATGGGCGTCATCAGTTCAGAGGATACGATGTAGTAGGCTGTTTCAGCGCGAATCCACTCCTCACTGTAGTAGTCGTGAACAAACCAGGCCTCAACCGTCTGGTCGGGATGTTCCATATGGTAAGCGACCATCTCGCCAATATCGTCGAACTTATGGCTTTCCCCGGTTGTCAGCACGGTAGCTGCGGCGAATTTGGGCTGGTCAATGACCATGCCGCACTCGTCGCACATGTCTTGTCCATAGGCAATATCCGGCGGCTGCGGGCCGGTGTCTGCCTGTCGGCAAGCCGCCAAAAGAACCACCAGGCTAACTACTAGCAAACTAATCCAATAACGCATAGATGTTTCCTCTGGTTAAAAGGCGATTTACCCTTCTCCCCGCCGGAAAAAGATAAAGGCAAGGCCGAAGCTCAAAACAATCCAACCCACCAACAAGCCGAGCAGCAGCCAGGGAACCGCCGCGCCGAAACGATAGACGGCGTATTGACCGACCGGGCCGAGGGTGTCCAGCGTGGCCCGCAGACCGTAGATAGCGCCCATTTT
>JAYRVN010000129.1:0-1907 GCA_041918535.1 Chloroflexota bacterium | reverse complement strand
CGTAAGCCGCTGTCGGGAAGCTCTGGCGGCGTCTCGGCTGCCGCGGCTCCCGTGTTGCACATGACCGGCGGCAACTGGCTGACGTCCGGCGCAACGACCCGGTAGACCTCGCCCGCGCTATACGCCGCGACATAAAGCTCACCGCCGCAGTCTTCGCCAAATGCAACCGGCTCGACGGGCGCCGCCGGCCACACGCGCAAAGGCGAAACCGCGGGCGCGGCAGGCGAACCGGCCATCTCCCATAATTCGCCGGTGCAGAAGTCGGCGAAGACATAGTGGCCGGCCAGGTTGGTGAGGGCAGCGCCGCGGTAAGTCAGGCCGCCGGTGATCGAGCATCTGCCGCCACTGTGGTCGTACTCGTAGATCGGCAGGGTCATGCCGGTCGTGTCGCAATCAGGCGAGCTGTAACAGTGCTGGCCCTCCATCACATTCCAGCCAAAGTTGAGGCCCGCTGCCCCTGCGGCCGGCATCCAATCGATTTCTTCGTACAGGCTCTGGCCCACATCTGCAATCCACAGGTTTCCGCTGGGCCGGTCGATGCTGAAACGCCAGGGATTGCGCAGCCCGTAGGCCCAGATTTCATCGCACGTCCCACCGGGGCCATCGGCAAAGGGATTGCCGGGCGGGATGGCGTAGCGGGCAGGGTTCTGAGCCGACTCATCGCAGCCCTGCGCGCCGGAGCCATCCACATCGATGCGCAGTATCTTGCCGTGGAGCGTGGTCAAATCTTGCGAGAAGGGTTGCGGGTATGCCACAGTGCCGCTGTCGCCGGTGGCAATATAGAGATAACCATCGGGGCCGAAGTGCATGGTGCCGGCCTTGTGACCATCGATCACATGGCCAAAATCAAGGATCACCGTTTCGTTGCTTTCGGCTCGATTGCGATTGGTGGCGCTGGCCTGGAAGCGCGACACCCGGCTTCTTATCTCACCGCTGGCTGTGGCGTAGATATACCTGACATAGAAATAGCGGTTAGTTGCGTAGTGGGGATGGAAAGCCAGGCCGAGCAGTCCATTGCTTCCTCGCGTCGACACCGTGGTGGTTAGATTGAGGAAGCTCGTAGAAAGTTTGGCGCCGTCCTTGACAATGACAATGGTCCCTATCTTCTGCACAACGAACAGGCGGTCGTCCCCTGCCTGTTTGATTTCCAGGGGCTTGAAGAAGCTGCGCGTCGTACCCTTTGGGACGATGGGGATAAGCCGGACGTCGGCATCGACAGGCTGAGGCGTGGGTGTGGGCGTGGGTGTGGGGGCGCTGCCCAGGACGGTGATCTGCAAAGTGCTTCGTCTAACGCCATCCCCCAGCATGTCCAAGCGCCCGTTGGTTGAGTTTCCCGCCGCATACATCGTCACCACGCCGGGATAGGCTGGCGCTCGCCAGGTGAACTTGAAGACCGCCTTTCCATCCACCATCGGTTTAGGCGTCTTATGGGTCAGTTCTTGGTTGATGACCTGCAGATCGCTATTCAGGGGGGTCAAAACACCAGCGAAACCCTGCGTTGAGACATCCACGCCGGCCGTCTGCCCCGGCCCGCCCTTGACCGTCACCCAGTAGCGGTAGCTTGCCCCAGCTGTCACCGTGATTGGCCCTGAGATGCGGAACGTCGGTTTGGCGGCGCCCGCGGTATGGCAATCGGTGCAATCGCGCCCGTTGTTGACGGCGGGATTGCCCGAATAGCCTACCCGCCCGCCCATGCTGGCGCGACTGGCTTGGCTGCCCAAGATCAGAAGACCGATCATCAACAACGCGACGGCGGCAAAGGTGATTGCTACTTTCTTCGTGCTTTGGTTCATGGCATGGCTCCTGTCATACGGCCCGGTCGCCTGACCCAGCCCTGGTTTCGTCCGGCTATCGCCCGGCTATCGCCCGGCCGCCCGGCCTCCACCCGGCCTCCCGGCAGGAGAAGG
>JAYRVN010000128.1:0-3983 GCA_041918535.1 Chloroflexota bacterium | reverse complement strand
TGCCGCGATCACCCAACCAACTTGGCAGGTGAATTGTAGTCTGGGCTGATAACCCCGTCAACCCCGTGCTTTGACCCCGATCATCCCCAGAGGACGCCCCTTTCTTTACGCAACTTTCATGCCTGGCAACCTCGCAAGCGGTTCCAGGCGAACAATTTCATGATAAGATACTCTCAAAGCTGATAAGCTTGCTAGCAAATAGTCCGCTCTGGTGATGCTGGATTAGCTATTGCCCGTGATGGTAAACTGATTGCTGTAGAGGTTTGTATTGAGATAACGCATCCGCCCCGCCAATTGCACTGCTTCCCTATACCGGCCTGATGTTAAGTGACTATGCAGGGTAGCTAGGGTGTCTAATCATGACAACCGGGTTGAGATTGCGTCTGTTTAGGGTGGCGCCTGTTGGTGTCGGTGTAAGTCCGCCCGCTAAATCGCCCCCTGGAATGAGCAACCGACTATTTGTTGCGGTTGTCGGCTGTTGCGAGTGAGCAATTTCAGACGTGTAGCAGGACGGCTTGCGGCAAATTTATTGGTTGGATGGCCTGCGTCGAGGAAAACCCTCTGCGCTTTAGGAGACTGTTGAAACACAACCCCGTCTGCGTAACGGTCCGGACTGCAAAAGGTTCACCGACCTACCGCCAGGTTGTCACCGGCGGCCCGCCCTACGGAATCGGTTCGTGGCGTAGCTGCCGCTTCAACCGCCCGCGCTGCCCTTGCCGAAGCAATGTCATTAATTGCGGACAGACGGCGCTGTTTTGCGTTATTAGGCGGACTGTTGTCAGATCATTCACGCCGGGTAGTACCGAGGTCACATGGGCAATCGACCCAAAGTAGCCTACACTACACGTCATATTTTGGGGTGTAACAAACTGTTTTCATCGGTATTTAGGAGTTGAGCATGAATTTTCGTCAATCGGGTGTTCGTATTGGGTTACGCCTGACTCTGGTTCTCGGCGTAATGTTATTATTACTGGTTAACCTTTCGGGCAGCGCTATCGCCCACAACCTGGACGCAAGCGCAGTCTATGTCTACTTCGATCCGGACACGCAAGCCATGCTTGACGCCCGCATCGAAGCCCCCACCTGGACGCCCCCAACCCCGCTCCTGCTGAATGGCGACGCTCTGGGCCTGATCATCAAGATCACGCCCGATAACGGCACCAGAACAGGTGTTGGCGGTTACACCACCTTCTATGTACCTAACGGTCTACAAGTCCTGGATGCCGCCTACATCATGCCGGGCAGCGATCCGTCAGACGGCATTACCGGCTATGACAAGATTCCCATGAACGGTCAGGCCCAGATGCCGGCTCAGGGCGTTGGCGGAGATCCGCCCATCAGCCTGGTGGGTATCGTTCGCGGCCCCAATATCCTGGGCGTGACCAGCCCCATCGTCACCGCCGCCAACACCAACCTGGGCACCACTGTCGGCGTTTATGCCGATACAGGTATTTTCTACTCGACGGCTCCGGAAACCGCCTATGGCAGTTACACCGGCGCGCCGCAAAGCTTGAGGAACAATAGCGGCGACATTGTGGGCTTGCGCACTAGTCTTCAAAACCCCCTCAATTTGTGGGACGCCTGGCAATTGGCGGCCTTTGGTATTTCCAGCACATCCAACCCCCTCTTCCCGGGCTCTCCCTTGCTGGACTCGAACGGACGCGGCTATGCCCCCTGGGGCCTGGCCAACGCCGTCGCCGGCCCACAGAGCGGCTACGCCTGGGGATTCAATTACGCTGTGTATTCGGCTTGCGATCCCACCCCGACCACCACGCCGTTAGCCGCTTGCGTGGACACGGCTACCCAGTCGTTCGGCCCCTGGCAACGCATCAAATACCCCGGCAGTCTTATCTCTAATGATCCGCCCGGCAACAACCCACCGGTGCAGCCATATACCAGCGGCGCGGACGGCAGCAATGTCGGCTTTGACCTGACGGCGGGCGACTTGCCGCAGACCACCGGCCAGAACAATGGCACGCCCAACGCCGTGCGTTGGGCAGTCGGCCAACTCACCCTGAACGTACCGCAGTGGGTGTGGCTGAAGGTTAAGGTGCATGACAACACGGCCATCCTGGACCCCAGCGGCTGCCCCGTTTGGCGTGTGGATACCTTCGGCGGCGATGCCGGCGGCGATAGCGGCGGCAAAGACCACATCTGGCGTTACTACGATCCCAACAGCGTGGTTTTCAGCGGCTGCCTGGGCATCGGCAAACCGGCCAATAAAGAAGTAGTTAAGGTGGGCGACACCTTCCAATATCAGGTCAAACTGTATAACGCAGGTGCTAATGACCTGCTGAATGTGGTGGTGCGCGACACCCTGCCCAATGGCGTCTCCTTTGTGTCGGCGGTGCCCGCTGCCAACAGCGGCCCCAACCCGTTGCAATGGAATGTCGGCACGCTTCTGCGAGGCCAAAAATTTGAGTCCACGGTGACAGTCACGGCCAGCGGCTCCGGCGTGCTGGTCAATAACATCACGGCCACCGGCGTCACGCCGGATGGCGATCCGGTAGCGTCTTCGGCCACCGAGAAAACAGTCTCCGGCAATGTGCCGCTCTTGACCTACGACAAATCGGTCAGCCCGACCAACGTGGCCCCCGGCGCATCGGTGCAGTACAGCATCACCATAGATAACATCGGCAGCGGGGCCAGCGGCAGTCCGGTGGTCATCACCGAATATCTGCCAACCGGCTTCACCTATGTGGGGCCGCTGGTCAGCGCCATCATTAACGGCGCTAACGTGACCGGCAGCACAACGGTTAACGCCACGAACCCGGCCCAACCGGTGTTTAGCGTACCCCAGGCGATCAACGCCGGGCAAGCGCTGGTCTTGAAGTTCAACGCCCAGGTTTCGGCCACAGCGGTCCCCGGCCCCTACTGTAACCGATTTATGGTTACGCAGGGCGGCGTCAACCAGACCACCGGCTCTCAGGCGTGTGTCACGGTCGGCGGCGGGCGTATCGGCGACACCATTTACCGCGATTGGGACGGCGACGGCGTGCAAGACCCGCAGGATGAAGGCATGGCCGGTGTCACGGTCAATCTCTATGCCGGCGCCTGCCCGCCCGGCGGCGCTCCCATTCAGACCAAGACGACCGACGCCAACGGCCAATACCTGTTTGCCGGCCTTTCCGCCGGCAACTACTGTGTGGATGTGCCGGCGCCCGGTTCGGGCGGCGTGCCGTCGGGCTATACGCTGACCACGGCTAACGACCCGACGACGGTTGCTCTGGCGACCGATGAGCAGCGTCTCAATGTGGATTTTGGTTACAAACCCGGCGGGGCAGGCGCGATTGGCGACCAGGTCTTTTCCGATGTGGGCAACGATGGCGTTTTCAATGCCGGAACGGATGTGGGCATTCCGGGCGTCACGGTCAATCTGTATGAAGACACCAACGGCAACGGCGTGATTGACGCCGGGGATGCCTTAATCGCGACGGATGTGACCGATGCGAACGGCGTATATGGCTTCACCGGCCTGGATACGTCGCGCAGCTATCTGGTGAAGGCGGTGGATGGCCCTGGCAGCCCCGTGGACAGCTTCTTCGCCGACCCCTATGTCTCGAGCACCGGCAACCCGGTGGCAGTGACGCCGGCCGATTTCACGGCCAGCGACGGCAATGTGACCGATGCCGATCTGGGTTACTTTGGCCTGACGCCGGCGACCATTAACGGCGCGGTGTGCCTGAATGCAGACGCCGACCAGGATTGCAGCGTGGCCGATGGCGATAGCTTCCTGCCCTTTGTCACCGTGACGTTGTATAAAGACGTGAACGGCGACGGCCAGTTGGACAGCGGCGATCTGTTGCTACAAACGGCTGTCACGGCGGCCAACGGAACCTATTCATTTGCTGACCTCGGCCCGGGCGATTATGTGGTTAGCGTGGATGCCACCGACCCCGATATCCCTGGCGGTTACTTCCCGCAGACAACAACGGTGGCTGTGGACAACCTGGCCGCCGGGCAAACGCGCAACGATGTAGATT
>JAYRVN010000127.1:0-1981 GCA_041918535.1 Chloroflexota bacterium | reverse complement strand
GGCGTCGTCACCCAGGTAACGCGTTCTCAGCACCTCGGCAACGGATCGGCCGAGAACCTCCTCCGCCTCCCAGCCGTAAATAGCCGTCGCCGCCGCATTCCAGGATTGAATGTTGAAATTGAGATCGGTGGAGATGACGGCGTCGGAGACATTCTCCAGGAGATTGGCCTGATACTGGAGTTGAACGCTGCTGCGGGCCAGGGCTTCTCTCGACAATTCACTTTCCCGGTAAGTTCGACGCAGGTGATTGGAAACGCCGACAAAACTGGCGGTGAAAAAGAAGATGATGACTACGGGCAGTAGATACAGGATAGCCGGTTGGGCTGTGGCGTAGTCTAAGGTGTTGGGCGGCAGGCCATTGCGCAGCCAGACCGTGGGCAGGTAGAGCCCTAAACTCATGACGCCCCAACGCCAGGTGGCGCGACTGGTGGAAAACAAAGCGGCAACGGCTATGATTAAGGGATAGCCGATAAAGGCCAGTAGGAAAAGTGTCGGCGGCAGTGTGAGCACAAACCAGGTGTTAACGATAATCGCCGTGCTGAGAGCCAGGCGACGCACACGCGCGATGTGGCCGGCCGCCAGCCAGCGATGCCCTAAGAGCATGACCCCGCCGGCCAGCCCGGTTACGACAGCCTGACTGGCGTGTGTCCAATGATAATGCGCGACGGCCAGGATGAGGTTGGTTCCGGTCAGCAGGACATAGGTCCAAAGTCCTAAGGACAGGATGTTCGAGAGGATGCCCGACTGGGAGGATTCTGGGTTGTCTGTCACCATAGGTTGGTTGTAGGTGAGTTGGAAAGTTGTAACTGTTGTTGGTTAAGGCGGCCGCCTTGAGCTAGCCTCAGCTTGACTAGATAGCCCCAATTGTAGCGCAATGTTCGCCGACCGACAGGTGACGAGAATACAAACGGGACCAGGAAAACCCCGACGCATCAAACAGGATTCGGCCGATCCAGCCACCCGACGAAGAGCAAACAGGCTGCCAGCGCCAGTCCGGCGCCCACGAGGAAGGGCGCTGACGGGCCCAGGCCATTCCAGCCGCCTACGCCTTGCCAAACCAGCCCGGCGATCAAGCCGGCGGGGAGCGCAGCCAGACCGACCACGCCATTGTACAGGCCATAAGCCATACCGCGCCGTTCAGGCGCGACCAAGTCGGCGATGAAGGCTTTGGCATTGCCTTCCACCAGGCCATAGTATAAGCCATACACGGCGTACAAAGCCCAGATGTGCCAGGCGCTGCGCGCCAGGGCCAGGCCAAGATAGACCAGGCTATAAAGCAACCAACCGGCGATAATTAGCCGGCGTCGGCCGATTCGGTCGGAAAGCGCGCCGGCCGGACCGGCGACGAGGCTATACACCAGATTGAACGTGAGCAACATGCCCAGGATGCCCAGGATGTTGAGGCCGCGTTCCTGTCCGCGCAGAATGATGAACGCATCGGCCGAATTTCCCAAGGAGAACAGGCCGATGATTAGCAGGAAGCGGCGGAAGCGCCGGTCGAAGCCTGCCGTGGAAAATGTAGGGAAGGCGGCCTGACCGCGCGCCCCCGCGCCCGTTTCACGCAAGCCGACGGCCAGGATCGCCACCGCCAAGAGCGCCGGGACGATGCTCCAGAGTATAATTCTCTGAAACGTGGCCCGGCTCAAGGTCAGCGCAGTCCCTTGAGTTAACCAGACGAGCAGAAGCGCTACGCCAACGCCGATGGCCGCGCCGAGTGTGTCGCCGGCGCGGTGGAGACCGAAAGCCAGCCCACGCTGCGCCGGCTGAATGCTGTCGGCTAGCAGGGCATCGCGCGGCGCGGTGCGGATGCCTTTGCCCACCCGGTCGAAGAAACGGACTGCCAACACTTGTCCCCAGGCGTTAGCCAGGTAGAGAAAGGGTTTCACCAGGGTGGAAAGCGTGTAACCGCCCACGGTCAGCCATTTACGCCGACCCAGGCGATCGGAAAGCCAGCCGGAGAAGAGCTTGAGCAGGCTGGCTG
>JAYRVN010000126.1:0-4029 GCA_041918535.1 Chloroflexota bacterium | reverse complement strand
GTCACGGCGAAGGTGGATGCAGTGGTATATTTCCGCGTGGTTAATGCGCAGGATGCCATCATCAAGGTCAAGGAATACAACAGAGCGACGGGCCAGATTGCGCTCACGACATTGCGAAGTGTGCTGGGCCAATCAGACCTGGATGACTTGTTGGCGCACCGCGACACCATTAATAGTCGTTTGCGGCAATATATTGACGACCATACTGAACCGTGGGGCGTCGAAGTGTCGGTGGTTGAGGTTAAGGATGTCTTGTTGCCTGAGCAATTGCAGCGCACAATGGCACGGCAGGCAGAGGCAGAACGCGAAAAGCGGGCCAAGGTGATCCATGCCGACGGCGAACGGTTGGCGGCGGAAGCATTGAGCCAAGCGGCCGATCGATTGTCGCAGTCGCCCAATAGTATGCAATTGCGTTACTTGCAGACACTGGTGGAAGTGGCCAACGAGCGTAACTCGACGATTTTGGCGATTCCGCTGGACATTATCCGGCAGGCTGCGCAGGCGCTACGGGCCGAGAATCAGAACTAGACGGTTCTGGAATAGCCTGATCGATGTGAGTGAGTATGGATCAGCCTGATTGGCGTGCGGAGATGTATCAGACGCTGGCAGAGGCGCTGGCAGAGCCGGCCGACTGGCTGGCAATGTCTGGCCGCGAATGGCCGTTAACACAGGCGGCGCAAGCGTTGGCATCGGAATCGGAGGCGGCGGGCGTGGCGGCGCCGACCCTGGCCGGGATTGCGGCGGAGCCACTGTCTCGACGGCAATCGCGCTATGCGGCGTTATTGGGTGGAAGGGATCGGCCGAATCTCTCGCCTTATGAATCCATGCAGCGTTACGGCAGCCTCTTGAGTCCCGCTACGCACTCTGTTGAGCAGCTTTATCGCGTCGCCGGCCTAACGCCTGACGGCGCCGAATTGCCCGATCACGCCGCTTTTGAACTGGCCTTCCTGGGTTATCTAGCGGCCCGCCAGACGGCCGAGCCGGCCCAGGCGGCGCGCTGGGCGCGGATTGAGCGTGGCTTTATTCGGCGGCACGCCGGCCAATGGTTGCCGGCGTTGGGCCGCGCTCTGGCAGAATCCGGCGACCCCGTTTACGGGCCGATTGGGCAGCTCCTGGCTGGTTGGCTGAGCGAGGCGGCGCGACCGCCTCGTCGGCGTGTCGCTGCGCTGGCGCGGCAACAACCGGCCATGCTGCGGGCGGAGGCCTGCCACCTGTGCGGCTTTTGCGTGCAGGTGTGCCCGACGCAAGCCCTGATGATACGCGAATCGGCCGATCAGACCGCCCTCATCTTGACACCGTCTGCCTGTACTGGTTGTCTAAAATGTGAAGCCATCTGCAATGTGGGTGCGCTGCACATGATTGCCACTGCCGAAACGCCCGCCGCCGCGCCGCGCCTGCTGCGCCGGTCGCCGCGCGTTATCTGTCCCGGTTGTGGGCAGGCCACTGTCAGTCAGGCTGAGTACGATTTTGTAGCGGCGCAAATTGGCCCGGCGCCCTGGTTGGCTCGTTGCCTGCCGTGTCGGGCGGCCACTTTGGAGCAGCAGCGATGAATTTTCCGCTTGAATACCCGATTTTTCGATTTCTCTATTGGTTGGTTAACACGCCGGGCTTAGGCGGTATTGCCGTCGGGCTGGCGGGCGGCGGCTCATTGCTGGCCTATTTCCTGACGCTGCGCTGGATTTCGCAGGGCGCGCGGGCCAAGGAGAGTGATGTTTATGTCTTCCCGACGCCTGCTTTGCATACTCAGGAACACGACAAATAGGCGCGGACGCCTTGACCGACGCGGCCGATGGTCTTCCACCAGCAAGAATTCGGCCGAATTTCCTCACGACGCCCCCATTAGTTTCCATCCCGTCTTGACGAACGACAGCGGATAGGTGTAGACTGAAGAGAGAAAGGTGGCGATTCGGGTGAAAGGGGGGCGGCGATTCGGCCGAATCCTCTTCACCTGGCTGCCTATGCCGAGTGGCTGTGCCGGCTTGACCTGCGCTGACCGGCCGGCTAACCAGAGCGGGTTCATCCCCTCTGGTCAACTAGCGGGCTTGGGGAGCCCGATGTCGGGAGACCAATCACATGAGCACAAAAAGGAGACAACCTTCACAGCCGTTGCGCTGCGACCTGGTCCTGGAAGGCGGCGGCGTCAAAGGCATTGCCCTCGTCGGCGCCCTGGCCGTGCTGGAAGAGCATGGCTATGAGCCGCAAAACATCGCCGGCACGTCCATCGGCGCCATCGTTGCCACCCTGCTGGCCGCCGGCTACCACACCCAAGAGTTGCGCCGAATCATCGGCGGCATTGACTTTAATCAGTTTATGGACACCGGCTGGGAAGACCGCATTCCCCTGGTGGGTTTGCCTATCAGCGTCTTGTTCGATTTGGGTATGTTTGAGGGGGACTACTTCCTGAGGTTCATGCGCCGGCTGCTCGAAGCCAAAGGCATTCACACTTTCGGTGATCTCGTCCACCCGGTTTATGCCGACGATCCACGCTATCGCTACCGTGTGCAAGTCATCGCCTCCGATCTCACCGACCGCCGGTTGCTGATTTTGCCGCAGGACGCCGAGCGTCTGGGTGTGGCCCCGGATGATTTTGATGTGGCCCTGGCGGTACGCATGAGCATGAGTATCCCCATCTTCTTTGACCCGGTGCGCTTCCGCGAGCCGAAAAGCGGCCGGGAGCATGTGATCGTGGACGGCGGCTTGCTCTCCAACTTCCCTATCTGGTTGTTTGACGCCGAGGGCGCGCCGGAATGGCCTACTTTTGGGCTGCACCTGGTGGAACCCTTCCGCGTTTCCAGTTATATCGGCGGCGAGCAACAGCGTCCTATCGGCGCCAGCGGCGCAACCGCAGTGATAGACTACCTGCAATCCCTGGTATTGACGGCGCTGCAAGCCCGCGATTGGCAATATATTGAGCGTGGCGATTTCGCGCGCACGGTGCCCATTCCCACCCTGGGCATTGGCGTGATGGATTTCGGTATCAAGACGGATAGTCTGAACCAACTCTATCTGTCGGGACGCAAGGCGGCGCGTGAATTCCTGCGCGACTGGGACTTCGACGGCTATATTGCCGCCTTTCGTTCCGGCCAGCCTTATTCACGGCGCGCCAGCATCGTCGAGCAGATGCAACGCTGTGCGGCAGAGGCGTTGCCGGTTTATTAACGTGTTCGACCGAGCGGGGGGATTCGGCCGAATCCCCCCTTTTCCTCGCCGCCCCACTCGCCGCCTGAGGCTGCGACTACCATGGGCCGGACTCACTCTCGGCACACTACGCCCACTTGTTGAACCAGCCCGGGGATAGCCTCGCTGATACACGCTTGATTAGCGCTAAATTGTGCGCCAATCACCAGGTTGTTAATACACGACGCATTGTTGACCCGCAGACCCGCCTGACCCGAACCGGAAACATTGAGGCCGCTAAACGTGTTGCCTGCCGCCGGTTTGGTTGCGTCGGCGTCCACTTGAGCCAGAAACACTCCTTGTTCGCCACTCCCCCGAATCTGTATGGCGCTGAACACATTGTCCCGTGAGTCGCGCATAAACACCCCTTGTCTGCCGTTGTTGACGATCACGGCCTGACTGATGATGTTGTGGTTGAAGTGAATATCCAGGGACAAACCGGCAAACAGATTATCATGCAGGTAAAGGCCTGAAAAGACGCTGTCTTCAGTCTCATAGGCGGCCAGCCCGTCAAATTGGTTGTTGGCGGAGGAAAAGTCCTGCACGGTGATCCGTTGGCTGCCTTTCTCTGTGACCAGACCGCCCGAAATAGCTCCTTCCACTGACACATGCTCAATTTGGACATCGCTCACCCGGCGCAGGGTAATTCCGTTATTCCTGATGAAAGTGAGCCCGCCTGTGTCACACGGCCCGCCCCAACACTCCTGGGTCTGCCGCTCGCGATTGCCTTGAATGCTCAAATCGGCAATCCGAATATGCCGATGGGTCACGCTCGGCGGTGTGACGACCTGCCCCACGACGATTACGGGTGAGTTGGCGGCGTTCGCCAGACTCAGAATAGTGGAAGCGCCT
>JAYRVN010000125.1:0-4829 GCA_041918535.1 Chloroflexota bacterium | reverse complement strand
CCCCGCCGGCCACCTGGGTCGCTGCTCTCGTCTTCGGCCTGACCACCCTGGCGATTTTCGGGCGTGACTGGCTGGTCGTCATTGGCTGCGCCGACCCGGCCCAATCGGACTACCAACGCCGCCGCGCCCAACTCCTGGCCCTAGCTAAAAAGTGGTTGCCGCTGCTGTGTCGGGGCATCTGCCTGCTGCTGGCAGTGACGGGCGCTGTCAGCCTGGATGCGGGGAGCGGTTGGGGGCGGCTAGGCCTGATCGGCCTGGTTTTGGCCGTCGGCGGTGTGGTGGGACGTTTGGGCGGCCTGCTCCTCATCGCTTACGTAGCCTTTGCCTGCGGCAACGGCCATTATCCGCCGGCCAATCTGGCGCTGCTGGCCTGCGCCTGCTGGCTCGTCTCACACGGCAGCGGCGCGTTCGCGCTGTGGCAGCCCGAAGAGGTCATTTTCGAGCGCCGTTTCGGTTGAGCGCGGCCGGCGGCGGCTAAATCTCAGCCTGCAAGCGGCGATGCTCCACCAACATACAGCGATCCATCACCACATCCAGGCCGGCCGCTTCAGCCTCGGCCGCGGCGCCCGTGTGCACAATGCCGAGTTGCAGCCACACCGCGTTCGCCCCCAGGCGAATCGCCTCCGACACAAACGGGGGCACAGCCTCGCTCTGGCGGAAAATCAGCACCAGGTCTATCGGCTCCGGTACAGCGGCCAAGTCGGGATAAGCCGTCTCCTCCAACGCCTCGGCCAAATGGGGATTGATCGGGATAATGCGATATCCCTGCCGTTGCAGATAAGCCGGCACATAATACCCGGCCCGCTCGCGGCGCGAGGACAAGCCGACTACGGCGATCGTTTTCGTCTGCCGCAAGATACGTAAAATCAATTCATCGCTCATCACGCTTTCCTTCAGGCGGCCAACGGCAGGTCGGTTGGCGGTAGGAGCCGCGCCTGGCGTCAGCCGGATTGTGCCGTCTAGTGTAATCAATCCGGCGTAGGGAAACAAGAGGGGGTGGAGTGGCGGATTCGGCCGAATCGCCAGGCAGATGCAGCCGAGTTCCAGCGTGGCCGCCAGTCTACCGCTTATGGTCGGGGGAGATTCGTGTGGCTTCAGGCCAGGCCCCAAGCTCTCCGTGTTTGGTGTTTACTCGACTCTTTTGTACAATCTCTTGATGCTTCTTCAGCCTGTAGCGGCATGGGGGGCGCCGAACACCGGCGCGTCAAGCAAGAGCAGTTACAAATAGGCAACTTTCGCTGCAATCGGGCACAGCTTATATCTGGCTGTTAGGTCAATAACGTAGTGAGAAACGAGACTTTGCAGAACCGGGAAGAACTTCAACGCGCGCTGGATGAAATGAAGCGCAATTACGGCGAATGGACGTTTGACATCCCACTGCCTTTCGGCCTCTGGACGCGGGGCAATCTTCAAATCCCCCATACCCGGCTTAAACGCGTCGTTCAGGTCGTCAGCGACCTATCCGCCAAGCCGCTGTCTGAATGCCGCATCCTTGATCTGGGCTGTTTGGATGGGATTTTTTCCCTTGAATTCGCGCTGCATGGGGCTGAGACTATCGGCGTTGAAATCAGAGAAGCCAACATTCGGAAAGCCATGTTCTGCCAGGAGGCTCTGGGTTTGCAAAACCTGGAATTTCGCCAGGATGATGTGCGCAACATTTCGGTCGAGGCGTATGGCAGATTCGACGCCATCGTATGCAGCGGCATCTTGTATCACCTACCGGCGGCCGATGCCGTCAACCTGGTCGCGCGCATGGTCGAGATGGTCAACCGCGTCGTCATCATAGACACGCATGTGGCGCTCAAGCCGGTCGAACGCTTTGTTGTTGGCGGCGACGAATATTGGGGCAGCCTCTTTCGCGAGCATTCCGCCAGGGCCACGCCGGAAGAGAAGGCCAAAAAACTGTGGGCCTCAGCCGACAATGCAACAAGCTTCTGGTTCACTCGCCCCTCTTTGGTCAACTTGCTCCAGCAGGCCGGTTTTGCCTCCGTTTACGAATGTTTCATTCCGGCGCACCTGAATTTCGGCAAGCCTGGAATTGAACACCCCAACCGATGCACTTTCGTGGCCGTCAAAGGGGAAATCTGCCCGATTACCACATCGCCCGCCGCCAATAGCCTGCAGGAGAAATGGCCGGAACATAGCCTGGCCTACGCGCCGGAGGCAACCCTCCAGGCCGGACGTAAGCGGCTCTATCAGCGAGCCGTCTCGCGACTCAAGCGGATGCTGGCCTGACAATCGCCCGGGGAGCGCCGCGCCGCTGCGCTTCAAGCGATTCTCCGCCGGTCATACGGGCCGTTCGATGGTGGATGGCAACACGCCGAAAGACTCTCATAGAAAAACCCGGGGATGCGTGAATAGTTGGCATCAACGGTATACTAGAGATTGGTATGCGCACGACCCTTTCTGACACACCGGCTATCCCTTCGGCCGCACTCCTGGCGGGCATCCTGGCGTTGCTGCTCCTGGGTCTGGCCGGGGTGTTTTTGCCCCCGTTGCTCACCGGCGCGCTCTTACTCGCCTTGTTGGCCCTGGCGTTGGTCAGCGCGCGTCCCCATTGGGCCCTAGCCTTTCTATTATTAGGGCGCAGCAGTGTGGACGGCTTCAAAGATGTGTTGCAACTCTTCCCCGACGCCTGGTACGGCTTCAACCTGGCCGGCCTGTTCAATATCCTCGGTCTGGTTTTAGCCCTGTTCTTTCTGGCGCGCCGCCTGGCGCGGGGGGATCGCCTGCTGCCTTCCGCTCCCCTGAAATGGTACGCCCTGTTGCTAGTCGTCACGCTGGTCAGTGTGCCGGGATCGGCCGCGTTGGGGGCCAGCGTCAAGCTCTGGACACGGCTGGCAGGATCGTTAGGCATAGCGCTCTTGGCTCTGGAAACAGCGAGGGACGAGGCGCGGGTGAAGTTGGCGCTCCAAATTACTTTCCTGGCGGCTTTGCCTCCGCTGGTCGTGGGTTTATACGAGAGCCTGACGGGCGCAGGGCGCTATTTCCCCGGCTATGAGAGCACGTCGTTCGTTTTCCGACCTGACGGCACGTTTGACCATCCGGCGACATTGGGTTCCTTCCTGGTGTTGGTGATTGCCTTGGGATTGGCGGCGCTGGTGTTGAATCGGCCGATTCTTCACCGCCCACTCCTCATCCTCATTACCCTCGCCGGCTTCACCCTGCTCGTCTTAACCTACGCCCGCGCCGAATGGATTGGCGGCCTGGCGGCGATCGGCGTCATCGGCGCATTGCGCTACCGCCGGCTCCTACCGGCCGCCGGCATCGTCGTCTTGGCTCTGCTGCTCTTCTCCCCCGGCGTCCGCGAACGCCTCTTTGGCTGGAATGCCGATCTCACCCTGGTCTGGCGCGAGGATGTCTGGCAGGCGTCGCGTGACATTTTGCGCCGGCCGACCCTCTTTGGTTCCGGTTTGGACACTTCCAGCTTGTTGCTACACGAAGAAATTGCCTCCGTTTCCGCCCCGCCACATAACGATTTCCTGCGCATGGCGATTGAAACCGGCGTCATCGGCGCCACGGTCTTCTGCCTGACCATGCTGGCTCTGAGCCTGGCCGGTTGGCGCGCCTATCGCCGAGCCGGCCGAAGTGACGACGCGCTCATCGGCCTGACGCTCCTGGCTGTAACCGCCGGCGGCGCAATTATCAGTCTGGGCGACAATTATCTCAGCTACGCTTCCGTCCAATGGTATATCTGGGCGCTAGTCGGCCTGGCGGCGTATCAGCCCGCCGCCGACCGCGCCGTTGGGGAGTGACCGTTGAGGTTGCGTCGGCAGTTTATCCAGGCGTTGATGCGCCTGCGCCCTAACACCCTCACCTTTGATGAGACGGCGGGCGCGGTCTTCCATGAGCTCTTTGATCACCCGCGCTACCAACAAGCGGCGCCGTCAGAACAGGCGCGTTTGGGATTAGCCTGGGCGCAGGCGCTGTATGCCATCGAAGCGCAACAGCCGCTCGACGCCTACTTTCCCGGCCTGGATTTGGGGGTGCTGTGCAACGGCGGCGCGCTGCTGGATGTCGGCTGCTATCTGGGCGGCAAGAGTGTGCGCTGGCTGGAAAAATATGGCGGGCGGCAGATGTGCGGGATTGATGTGGCGGAGCATTATCTGGCGGCGGCGGGGCGACTGGCGCTTGAACGGGGCGTTTCGGCCGAATTTTGTGTGGGCGTGGCAGAGGCTATCCCTTTTTCGGCCGAATCCTTCGATGTCGTCTTCAGCGTACACACCTTCGAACACGTGCGCCACGTCTCCGCCGCCTTGCGCGAGTGCCGGCGCGTCCTCAAACCGGGCGGACATCTCATCGTCGTCTTCCCACCCTTCTATTACCCGCTGGGCCACCATCTCGACCTGGTGACGCGCACCCCTTGTTTGCACTGGTTTTTCCGCTACCCCGACTTGCTGGCGGCCTACTTTGCCCTGCTCGATGCGCGGGGGGAGGCGGCGAGTTGGTATCGCCGGGCCGAGATCAACCCCTTGCCGGACGAGAAAGGGTATAGCATCAATGGCTTGTCAGCCGGCGCTTTTCACCGGATGATCCAGGCAGATTGGCAACTGGTGTATGATGGCTACCGTCAGGCGCGCGGCGGCTACAGTCAGCATCCCGCGCGCCGTTTTCTGGACAATGTGCTCAAACGCGCTCAATGGCCGCTCCTGCGCGAGATTTACGAAGTGGCTTACGTCTTGCAGAAAGTATGAAACCGCTCTTACCGCAACTGACCGACAGCACCAACCCCCAGGCTCTGGCCGGGCGGATGCGCCAGGCGCGCTTTGCCTTGTTCCAACAACTGGTGCGACAACTGGCGCGGACGGGCGAGATCGAGGTGCTGGATG
>JAYRVN010000124.1:0-9747 GCA_041918535.1 Chloroflexota bacterium | reverse complement strand
GCTGCGTCCGACCACCCGGCCAAACCACAAGGGATCATCCCAGAACAGGCCGAAGCCCACGGAGCGGCCATATAGCCAGGTGATCAGCCAAAGCAGGCCGATCAGCCCGGCATAGATCGGCCACGAGGCGCGCCCAAAGGTTCGACGGTTCACGACGCGCTCAGGCGGAGCGACGGTTCTGCAACTCGGCCGCTACCAGCTCGTTGACCAGGGTGGGGTTCGCCTGACCGCGCATCGCGCGCATGACCTGGCCGACGAAAAAAGCCTGCAATGTGGTCTTGCCCGCCAGATATTGGGCCACTTGGGTTGGGTTGTCGGCCAGGGTTTGCCGGATGGCGGCGCGGATAGCCTCGGCGTCGGTGACTTGGGCCAATCCGCGGCGTTGGATAATGGATTCGGCCGAATCGCCTGTGGCGAACATCTCCTCCAATACCGTCTTGGCTATATGACTGTTGATTATGTGCCCGTCGACCAACTGCAACAGCCTTACCAATGCCTGGGGGGTGATGCGAGACGCCTCAATAGCCGTCTTCGTCTCGCGCAAAAGCTTGAAGAGATTGTTCGCCACCCAATTCGCCACGGCTTTCGGGTCGCCGCCGGCCGCCACCGCCGCCTCAAACCATTCCGCCACGGCGCGTTCATCTACCAGTAAGTCAGCGTCATAAGCGGATAAGCCCCAGGCCGCGCGATAACGCGCCAGTTTGGCGTCCGGCAATTCAGGCAGCTCGGCGCGCGCGGCTTCGATCCAGGCGTCGTCAATCTCCAGGCCGGGCAAATCCGGTTCCGGAAAGTAGCGGTAATCGTCGGCGTCTTCCTTCACGCGCTGGGTGAAGGTGATTCTCTCCGCCTCGTTCCAGCCGCGGGTCTCTTGTCGGACGCTGCCGCCGGCGGCCAGGAGGCCTGCCTGGCGTTCTAATTCATATTCGGTGGCCTGGGCCAAATTGCGGAAACTATTGATGTTTTTCAGCTCGGTGCGGGTGCCAAATTCGGCCGAATCGCGCAGCCGCAGACTGATATTCGGCTCCACCCGGAAAACCCCTTTCTCCAGGTCGCCCGAATTGACGCCCAAGTAACCCAAAATCTGCCGCAATTTCATGGCATAAGCCGACGCCTCTTCGGCCGAATGAATCTCCGGCTCGCTGACGATTTCCAACAGCGGCACACCGGAACGGTTGTAATCCACCAACGACCCGCTGCCGTCAGACGTATGGGTCAATTTGGCGGTATCCTCTTCCATGTGCACCCGCCGGATGCCGATGCGCCGGCGCGCGCCCGACTTGAGCTCGATTTCCAGCCAGCCGTGCCGCGCCAGCGGTAATTCATATTGGCTGATTTGATACCCTTTAGGCAGGTCGGGATAAAAATAGCTCTTGCGCGCAAAGATATTGTGGCGCTGAATGGTGCAGTTCAAGGCCAGGGCAACCCGAAGCGCAAACGCCACCGCCTGCCGATTGATCACCGGCAACATGCCCGGCATACCCAGGCACACCGGGCAGACGGCGGTATTGGGGGCCGCGGTCACGCTGTCCACCACACGACAGCCGCAAAACATCTTGGCCCGGGTCAGCAGTTCTGCGTGGACTTCCAGGCCGATGACAGGTTGGTAGCGATCAAGGACGGGCATGGGGAAGGGGGTGGCGACAGAGCAACTTCAACCGAGCGCAATGACGGAATTGTCGCCGACAAAAAGGGCTTTGCCCTGACCTTTGACACAAGCCATTTCACCGACCAGGGCGTTATCCAGCACACAACTTTCAATGGCAGCGCCGGCGTCTATGATGCTGCGACTGATGACGGCATTTCTGACGGTGACGTTGGCATCAATGTGGGTGTAAGGGCCGATGACGCTGGCTTCAATTTCGGCCGAATCGTGGATATACACCGGCGGAATCACCGTAAACCCCTCGCCCAGGCTGCGTTCCAGAGCCTCCGGTGAGCCAAACCCCATCCCCAACAAACGTTGATTCGTCTCCAAAATGCTCTGAGGGTTACCCGCATCATACCAGTAATCCACCGGCATCGTCTTCACCCGAACGCCGCGCTCCAGCAACACCTGATAGGCGTCAGCCATATAAAACTCGCCCCTGGTTTGGCGATTGTCGCGCAGAATTGTCTCAATGGCCTCAAAAAGCTGCGCGCTGCTGCGGAACCAGTTGATGCCGGTCGCCACCAACTTATTTTCAACCGTATCCGGCTTCTCCACAAAATGCGTCACATAACCCTGAGCATCTTTCAGCATAATGCCAAATGGCCGGGGGTCTTCCATCAGCATAGTGGTGAACACCGCCTGCGCATCCGGCTCGGCCGCCGCATGGTAGCCGGCAAAGTCAGCTCTAACAATGCCGTCGCCAAAAGCCACCACCACTTCGCCATCCTGCGTAAAATGCTCACGGCAAAGCCACACCGCGTGCGCCTGTCCCCTGGGCTCCGCCTGCACCACAAAATGGGCGTCTAAATGCGGGTAGTTCTCACGGATCCAGGCTTCGATCTGTTCGCCTCGGTAACCCACCACAAAAACGACTTCCTCAACCAGGATATCGCGCATCTGATCCAGAATATGGCCGATGACGGTGTTCCCGGCCACTTTCATGAGAGGTTTCGGGCGGCTCCAGGTGTGCGGGCGCATCCGGGTTCCATAACCCGCCAGCAGAATAATAACTTTCATCTATTTCTCCTCTCGCCAGGGCGGGGCGTCAGACAACCGACAGCCGGCGAGGGTGGGCTTTTGTGTCTATGGGTGTGGCGGCGTGGCATAAACTTCTCTCCTCTCAGGGCGCAGGGACATTTGCCTGAGCGCTCGCCTGGCCAATTGTCCGGTCAGACGCCAAAGGCAACTGCCGCCGCCAATTCGTCGCTTGTTCGTAGGCGAAAGCAATTTGTAGCAGGCGCTTTTCCTCTAGCGTATCGGCGATGAGTTGCAGGCCGATAGGCAACCCCTGGCTATCCCAACCACAGGGAAGCGACAAACCGCAACCGGCGCTCAAGTTCAGGGGAATCGTGAGAACGTCGCTCAGGTACATGCTCAAGGGGTCATCGGCTTTCTCGCCAATCTTGAAAGCGGTCGTCGGTGTAGTCGGGGCAACAATGACATCCACTTCAGCTAGAGCGGTTTTGAAATCTCTTTGGATGAGCGTGCGCGCTTTGAGGGCGCGGCCATAGTAAGCGTCGTAATAGCCTGCGCTGAGCGCATAGGCCCCCAGCATAATCCGTCGCGTGGCTTCCGGCCCAAAAAGGGAGCGGGTCTTTTTAACGCTGTCAATGTGGTCCTGGCCGACCAGACGTGGGCCATAGCGCACACCGTCATAGCGCGCCAGGTTGGCGCTGGCTTCCGCCGGAGCGATTAAGTAATACACCGGCAAGGCGTAACGGGTGTGGGGCAGGCTGATTTCGTGGATGTCTGCGCCCAGGGAGGCCAGGGTCTGAATGGCGGCGCGCACGGCCGCCTCGACCTCGGAGGACAAGCCGGCCACGAAGTATTCGCGGGGGATGCCGACACGCAGGCCGCGGATGTCGCCGGTTAGTCCGGCCGCGTAATCGGGCACATCGGCCGAAATGGAGGTGCTATCGCGGGGATCATGGCCGGCCGTGACTTGCAGCAAGGCGGCGCAATCGGCGACGGTTCGGCCGAAACACCCCACCTGATCGAGCGATGAGGCAAACGCCACCACGCCCCAACGCGACAGGCGACCATAGGTAGGCCGCAGCCCCACTACCCCGCAAAAGGCCGCCGGCTGTCGCACACTGCCGCCCGTATCTGTGCCCAGAGCGGCATAGGCCAATCCGGCCGCTACGGCAGCGGCGCTGCCGCCACTGCTCCCCCCCGGCACGCGCGTGAGGTCCCACGGGTTGCGCGTCACGCCATAAGCGGAGTTTTCGGTGGAGGAGCCCATGGCGAATTCATCCGTGTTGGTCTTGCCGACGATTACCGCCCCCGCGCGGCGTAGTTGGGACACGACGAAGGCGTCGTAAGGCGGGATGAAGCCCTCCAGAATTTTGCTGCCGGCGGTGGTGGGTATCCCTTGCGTGCAGATAATGTCTTTGACGGCCACCGGTACACCCAGCAGCGGGGTCTGTTCGCCCCGCGCCAAACGGACGTCGGCCTCAGCAGCTTGCATGAGAGCGGATTCGGCCGAAACGGTCAAATAACTGTGCAACCGGGCGTCCAGGCGCGCAATGCGCTCCAGCACCGCCTCGGTCGCCGCCACACTAGTGACGTCGCCTTGCCGCAAAGCCTGGCGTAATTCAATCAAACTGAGCGCAGGTAAGTCCATCTAATTCTCAAAGACGGCTTGAATAAGAAACTGATCGACCGTGTGTTGGGGCGCGTTCGCCAGCACCTCCGCCAACAGCAGGGACGGCTCCACTCTATCTTCCCGCAGAACGTTGTGCATGACAACTGCGTGGGTGGTCGGCGGGATGTCGGCCAGGTCTAGATCGTTGAGCATGGCGGCATAGTCCAGAATAGCCGAGAGCTGCTCCTGGTACTTGCGCGCCTGAGCCTCGCTCAGTTCGAGCCGGGCCAGATGGGCAATCGCTTCCACGTCCTTCAGACTCAACACCATATTCACATCCCCCACACCCAAACAAAAATTCATTTTCCAGATAATCGTCGGTTATCGGAAGCTGATTATAACAATCGGGGCGCTGCTGGGGTAGTCTTCGCCGCGCTTTGCGGAAAGTTGCCCGGATGACCAGCCTATTCTTGGCGGCACGAACCTTACATGGCCGTCGGCGGCAAAAGGACGGCCGGCTTTCACCGGCTCACCTCGCCCAGAATACGTAAGCAAAGTCACAACCGTGGCCGGTTTTCAATCAGCGGCATGGTTCAAAGATTCGGGAAGCCTAAACATGGTTGTATCCCCCAGGTGGAGGGCTGAATGTCCCCTGACCAGCCGATGTTGCCAGAGGGGATTCATTGTACTATTCATATACGATACGTGTACTCTTGGCCGAGAGCAATCCTCAAGTCTGTTCAGCCTTGCGGCTGTTGTTGCCGGACTCAGACAGGTAGAGGGTCGGCGAGCGGTCAACTGACCCACGGCTTTAACCCAGGCCTCAGGGACACAACCCGATATGTTGGCGGTCGTTTTCAATGGTCGGTTGCGATCCGGTTGGTTTCATACCAGGCCAAGAAGTATTCACCCTCAGATTCCGTCAAGAAACAGTCCATGAGTCAGCTCGGTCAAGGAACCGACCGGGGGTTATCTTCTTACGAGCCCTCACTCTCTGTGGACTGCGGGACGGCCTGAGCAGCGATGATAGGAGATTGTCCAATGTCCAAACGAAAGGCGTTACCATTAATTCTATTGGCTGTAGTCTTGTGTCTGAGCCTGGGGCTGGTCTTCCAAACCCGCGCGAAAGCGACGGGATTGAGAGGCAGCACGCAAGCCAAGTGCACCCCCGACCAGGAAGTTCAACCCCCTGCCTCCGGTTATGGCGCGTCGGGGAACTACGGGGCGACTGAGGCCCCCACCTTTACTCTGGACAAGGATGGGGACGGCCATGCAGATATTTTCATCTGGACGCCCGACGGTCTGGCCCCGCCGTATCCAACGGTTTTCTTCGCGCACGGCACAGGCGCCGGCGAACCGGAGGAGTTAGCCCCCTATTCAAAATTCATCCAGCATGTCGTCAGTCGAGGGGTTGTGTTTGTCTATCCCACGTATGCTTGGAACGCCCAATCAGACCCCAAATATGCAGCCCTAACGGAGGGGTTTGCCCTGGCAGTCGAGAGTTATCCCGAGTTGTTTGATCTCGGTCGCGTCGGTTTCGTGGGACATTCTTATGGCGGCGGGGCGATCCCGGCTGTTTCATATCATTTCTTCCGGGAAGTTGACCCGCCCTGGGGATCGAATGGCCGGTTCGCTTTTCTGATGGCGCCATCTTTCCCACTGAACTCGCGGGCCATTTTTGAGAATGGGTATCCGACCGACGTGAAACTGCTGATTGAGGGGTATGATAAGGACTATATCATTACGGAGCGGCCGGCTGAAGCCATTTACTGGGAAGCCGCTCAGTTAGGCATCCCTGTGACGGAACGGGACTGGGTGCGGTTGATTTCCGAGGAACACATTAATTGTCGGCAACTGGCTAACCATGTGACGCCAACCAATATGACCACCAATTTCTACAAGGAGAGCGGTGTGCATGGGCTAGATTACTACGGCGTGTATCGCTTGTTCGACGCGCTGGCGGATTATGCGTTAAACGGCAATCACAATGGACAACAGACGGCCTTGGGGCACGGCAATGCGACTCAAACGTATATGGGCGTCTGGCCGAACGGCGAGCCGGCCAAGCCGCTGGTGTCCCTGGATCCCCTGCCGTGATGCGCTGAGGATGACGAGTTTTGAGCGTGTCATGCGGCCGGGAGCAGACGGTTTGCAGCCGGCCGCATGGCGCAATGGCACCGCTTAGCCGCGAGGAGCCTCTTCTTCGTCACTAGCCCCATATAGCGCCGCGTATTCCTCTTCCGTCCAGAAGTTTTCGGGGGCGGTGAGGAGGTCGGTGTAGAGAACGCCGTTGAGATGGTCAATTTCATGCTGGAAGATGCGGGCTGTCCAGCCGCTGAGAGCCAGGCGTTGTTTTCGGCCGAATCGATCCAATGCCTGCACCCGGATAGCATAATGGCGGTTCACTTCGCCCAAATAGCCGGGAATTGACAGGCAGCCTTCAATCCCATCCACCAGTTTACGTGATTCCCACACAATTTCCGGATTGATAATCACATACAAGCGGCGCGATTCAGGCACGGGCTGGTCGTCATCATCGTGTTCGGGCGGCGTCTCCACCACAGCCAGGCGCAGCGGACAAGCCACCTGCGGGGCGGCCAGACCCACGCCGGGGGCTACCCGCATTGTTTCGATCATGTCGTCAATCAGCGCTTGCAGTTCGGGCGTCCAGTCGGTAACTGGGGCGGCTACTTGACGCAAGACCGGATGTTCAGTGGTCACAATCTCTAACACTGCCATACACATCCCAGAAAAATGATGCTTGGTCGTCGGCGCGCAGCCGGCGGGCCTGCGATCGGCGGCAACCCGTTATTCACCTGCTTCACAATCGTCTCGCCTAAGCGCTGTCGGACGGCGTGAGCGGGTCGGTCCTTTCGTCCGGACGCGGCGTGCGACGGGGGATTTTATCCTGTTCTGTCACTTGTTGGTAGACATCTAGCATCAGCAGCATTTCTTGGCGGCGGGCAACGGCGTCTTGGGCCTGTTGTTTTTGGCGCAACCGGTCGCGCCGCCGGAAAATCTCGGCTTGAATCTCAGCCGGCTTGGTGACATCTTCAAACACAATTTCGGCCGAAGCACCCGCCGTATCAATCACTACCCGGCCATAACCGAAAATCGTAGCCCAGAAGGTGGGACTGATCGCCTCCACGTTTTGAATATTGAGCAGGTCGGCTGTCTTGCGACTTTCGGTGAAGTTGAAGGGCCCCCGGTCTATATCCACCACCTGATTTTCCGTCACCTGAAAGATATCATTCGCCCAGTTTTGATAGTAGTACAAAAAGAGAAAGAAGATGCCAAGAAAGAGAACGACAATGGCAATCCCCGCCGAGGGCCCTTGGAATTGGGGGTAATGCAAGACCATATAACGGGCTGTGAATAGGTACACAATGCCCAATAGAACCACCCACAAAGTTTTACGCACCAGCACCAGCCAATGACGGCCGTAGGTCACCGTAGTCTGCAAGTTGGTGGGAGGAGCGGCAGGGCGACGGCGCATAAAATGCGGCAGGCGAGAAGGTTGTGAGGACGGCGGCGGGGCGAGAGTCTCGTCCTGCACCTCGGCCAGAGGCGGCGCCACCGTGAAGTATTGCTCAAGCGACTGGCGCAGCGCCTCTCGGCTGCGTCCCGACTCCAATGTGCTGCTGGCCTGCCGCACGCGCGCCAGCGCTTCTTGGGCGGCGCGGGGATTGCGTACCAGGTCAAACACCACGGGAGCTTCTTGCGCGCCCGTGGTGATGCGCAATGTCCCGATGTTCAAGAGGGTCTCCAACAGGTTGGGTTTGACGATACTCACGCTCTGCACCCGGTCAAGAGGGATTTTGACTGTTCGAATGCGCAGAGTAGCCAGATCAAACTCGCGTTGGGCAATATGACGGTTGGTGATGAGGAGATAATCATTGGCCCAATTCAGATAGCGGAAGATGACCCAGGCCAGAGGCGCTAGACTGGCCAATAAGGCCAGGCCAACAGCGCCGGAAGTGAAACCGCCCGATAGCGCGCTGACCATGAAACCGGCAGCTACAGGGAAAAAGATGAGCAGCAAAATAGGCAAGACCAGAAAACCAACCAGCAGCCAACCGCTACGACGCGACTCAAATTCGACGATTTCACCGGGGATCAGTTCTAGTTTGCCGAAATGCTCGGCGGCGGGGGCGGCCACCGGGGTGCGGTCAAGTTCGGCCCAGGCGGCCTCCGATAGGTCAAGTTCGGCGTCAGGGTGAGCGGCCAGAAAATGCAAAAAATCTTCGCCGCGCAGTTGGATCAGCCGCCCGTCCATTTCGGCGCGCACGGTGGCGGGGTGGACTTTAGGGTCGATCAACCAGGTGTCATCGAAGTATTGGCCGGGCAGGTAGGGGCGCTTGGCGGTGGTCACGCCGTTGACATCCATGGCAAACGCTCCCAGGCGGCCCTGGCGCACGATGAACAAGGCATGCGCCGAATCGCCTTGATAGGCCACAATCGCCCCTTGTTTGAACGCATACTGTTTGCATAGGGGCAACAGATCAGCCATCTCCTCTTCGGTAAGCGCCTCAAAGATGGCTAATTTTTTCAGAAACTCGCCTAAAGATTCCAGCAACTCTGGGGGCTCTGTGATATGCTGCATTAACTCTTTAGCATGCTGTGTTAGTTTCGTGGCTTGTTGTCTTAGCTCTATGGCTTGCTGTCTTAGCCCTGTAGTTTGTTGCGTCAGCTCTGTGGCTTGCTGCGTTAGCTTCGTGGCTTGCTGCGCCAGCTCTATGGCTTGCTGCGTTAGCCCTGCATGCTGGGCCAACTCTATGGCTTGCTGCGTTAGCTTCGCAGCTTGCTGCGTTAGTTCCGTGACTTGCTGCGTTAACCTTGTGGCTTGTTGCGTTAACCCTGTGGCATGCTGCCTTAACACTGTGGCGTATTGCGTTAGCTCTGTGACATATTGCGTTAGCTCTGTGGTATGCTGCCTTAGCTGTGTGGCATGCTGCCTTAATTCTGCGGTATGCTGCCTTAGCTGTGTGGCATACTGCCTTAACTCTGTGGCATGCTGTCTTAACTCTGTGGCTTGTTGTGTTAGCTCTGTGGCTTGTTGTGTTAGCTCTGTGGCTTGTTGTGTTAGCTCTGTGGCTTGTTGTGTTAGCTCTGTGGCACGCTGCCTTAGCTCTGGGGCCTGCTGAGTTAGCTCTGTGGCACGCTGCCTTAGCTCTGTGGCACGCTGTCTTAGCTCTATGGCTTGCTGCGTTAGCTCTGTGGCACGCTGCCCTAGCTCTGTGGCTTGCTGCGTTAGTTCTGTGACCTGCTGCGTCAGCTGTGTGGCTTGCTGTCTTCGCTCTGTGGCACGCTGCCTTAGCTCTGTAGCTTGCTGCGTTAGCTCTATATGCTGCGCCAACTCTGTAGCTTGCTGCGTTAGCTGTGTGGCTTGCTGTGTTAGCTCTGCAGCTTGCTGCGTTAGCTCTGCAGCTTGCTGCATTAGCTCTGCGGCTTGCTGCGTTAGCTCTGTAGCTTGCTGCATTAGCTCTGTGGCTTGCTGCGTTAGCTCTGTAGCTTG
>JAYRVN010000123.1:0-15928 GCA_041918535.1 Chloroflexota bacterium | reverse complement strand
CGGAATGCGATCTGATTGTGACGGCCACCTCGGCCTTTGGTCAACGCATCCTGGACATCACCCGTTGTAAACCAGGGGCGGTCATCTGTGACGTGGCGCGTCCGCCGGACATTAGCCCGGCGGAGGCGGCCTTGCGGCCGGATGTGCTGGTGATCGAAAGCGGCGAGGTGTTGATTCCGGGCGACATTGATTTTGGTTATGATATTGGCTTGCCGCCCAAGACCTCTTACGCCTGCCTGGCCGAGACGGCTCTGCTGGCGATGGAGGGGCGGTTTGAGGATTACACGCTGGGTCGCAACATCACGGTGGAGCGGGTTAAAGAGATTTACCACCTGTTTAAGAAGCACCAATTCCAGTTGGCCGGCCTGCGTTCCCACGGCAAATTCATCACGGACGCGGATGTAGACGCCCGGCGCGCCCTGGCTGAGCAATATCGCGCCGATCCCGCGATGTTTGGGCGTGTCCAACGGGAGGCAATGGAAAAGCTGGCGGCTCTGCCGGCGATGGCCAAAGGGGTGAAAGCGGACGATAAACGCAGTTCACAATGGCTGGGCGTCGGCGTGATGGGCTTGGCGGCGGTTGGTGTGGTGGGGTGGCTTTTCGGCCGAAAACGCGACTAATTTCATCCCCGGCGCAATCTGACAGGGCGGCCTACCTGGCCGCCTTGTTGCATGCCCACGCCGTCGCCCAAACGTCGTCTTTGAGGCGGGCGAGCGTTATGCTAGAATATCCGCCGCGTTATATGCTCAACACGGATGGCAGCCGTCGCTCACGCCTAAACCACGCGCGGCCGAAAACAACACCTGATGAATGAATCGCCGACAACTTCCCCCATCAACCTGACCCGACCCGCCGGCGCGGTCGTTGATTTGGCTGTGGTCATTGTGAATTATAATGTAGCCGCCCTCCTCCGGCGCTGTCTGGAGACCCTCTTTGCCAGCCAGGGAGCGTTTAGCCTGGCTGTGATTGTGGTGGACAATCATTCGGCCGATGAGAGCGTCGCCATGCTCCGTCAGGAATTCCCCCAGGTCCAATTGATCGCTAATGCAACCAATCGGGGTTACGCCGAAGCCAATAATCAGGGGTTGCGTCAGGCCGGAGTGAATACGCCCACGCCGCCGCGCTATAGTTTGCTGCTCAACCCCGATACGGAACTCTTGCCGACCAGTCTGGCGGATTCCCTGGCTTACATGGATGCGCATCCGGAGGTGGGAGTAATGGGGCCGCGCTTGTTATTGCCGAATGGTCAGTTAGACCTGGCCTGTCGGCGCGCCTTTCCCACGCCGGAAGTGTCGTTCTACCGGATGCTCGGTCTCAGTCAGCTATTCCCCAAGTCGCGCAGATTCGGCCGATACAACCTCACGTACCTGGACGAACATGAATTGCATGAGGTAGATACCGTCGTCGGCGCTTACATGCTCGTCCGCACCGCCGCCATCCAGCAAGCCGGCCTTCTCGACGAACAATTTTGGATGTATGGCGAAGATATTGACTGGGCCAAACGTATCAAAAACCACGGCTGGAAAATTATCTACAACCCCGGCGTCGTCGCGTATCATGTTAAGCGCGCCTCCAGCCGCCAAAATCGCCGCGCCCAAAGTGAGTTCTATCGCGCCATGCTCATCTTCTACTACAAACATTATTACGCCCAAACCCCCATCTGGCTCCACAGCTTGATTGTTCTTGGCGTGGCGATCAAAGGCGGGCCGGCCGTCTGGCGCGATGTCTGGGCAGGGCCGCACATTTTACATCCCGGTTGATACCTATGCGTTTACATACCCAGCGAGTCCAGTTATTTGTGGCAGCGGCGTTGGTCTTCCTTGACGTGATTTTATTGTCATTCGCCTTCTATCTGGCCTACGAATTGCGCTCCCGTATTCCGTGGCCTGCTCAACTTCCTGTTCAGGTCCCTTTCTTCAGCTACATCGGCCTCATGCTCGTGCATGTCGCCAGTATTGTCGTTGTCCTGTTTGCCTACCGGCAATATTACGTCCCGCGGGCGCCCTCACGCGTCGATCAGTTCTACACGGTTTTTGCCGCTGTCTCCACAGGCACACTCTTCGCCATCGCCATCGCCACCTTTATCTTTCGTGACAGCTTCGTCGTGGTCGAATACCCGCGCATAATGACGGTTTATGCCTGGCTCTTAAGCATCATTTGGCTGATGTTTGGGCGTTGGTTGCACCAACGTATGCGCGATTGGCTCCGGCAGCGCGGCATCGGTCGCGACCGCCTGCTGATTGTCGGCAGCGGCGATGTGGCGCGCATCATCTTGCGGCGTATTCAGTGGTCGCCGCAACTGGGTTATGAAATTGTCGGTATCGTGGCGGAGGGCGGCATGCGTAAGTTTAGCGGCGTCCCGGTGCTGGGAACGCCGCAGGATTTGCCGGAACTAATCACGCGCTACCATGTAGACGAAGTGATCATCGCCATGCCCGAAGTGGGACATCGCGCCACAGTGGACATTGTGGCCCAATGTCAGCGGGGGCGCGTTTCCATCAAGGTTTTCCCGGATGTATTTCAACTCATCACCTCGCAAGCCACGATTGACGATCTCGGCGGTCTGCCCCTACTATCCGTGCGTGACTTCGCCATGCGCGGTTACACCCTGGCGCTCAAGCGCCTGATGGACATGGTCGGCGCAGCCATCGGCTTGATCTTGTCATCCCCTTTCTTGATGTTAGTGGCTGTCGCCATCAAGCTCGAATCCTCCGGCCCGGCGTTTTTTGTGCAGGAACGGATGGGCTTAGATGGCAAACCGTTCCAAATGATCAAGTTCCGCTCCATGCGCAAGGATGCTGAAATCCAGGGCCCAGGCTGGACGGTAGAAAACGATCCCCGGCGCACCCGTATTGGCAGTCTTATCCGTAAAATCAATATTGACGAGATGCCCCAGTTCATTAACGTGCTATTGGGGGAGATGAGCCTGGTGGGGCCACGACCGGAGCAGCCCTACTACGTTGAACAGTTTCGCCAGACTGTGCCGGGCTATATGGATCGCCACCGAGAAAAGGCCGGCGTGACGGGCTGGGCGCAGGTGAACGGGATGCGCGGCGACACCTCCATCGAAGAACGCACCAAATATGACTTGTGGTACATTGAAAACTGGTCCATCCTCCTCGACATAAAAATCCTCATTCGCACGGTCTGGCAAACGCTCGTCGGCCAGAACCGCGGGGGTTAGCCTGTTCTCGGGGCTTCTGCCGTCAATCTAACCACCTTCTTATTTGACGGGGCATTTTCCCCATGATAACATATTGAAATAGGACAGTTAGCACTCATGCCTGTGGAGTGCTAAGGAGCGTTAGCACTCGCGGGATGAGTGCGCTAACAGGTCGGACTCATGCGATGGATACATTAACCGAACGTCAACAAACCCTCTTGGGCCTGGTGGTTCGCACCTATATTGAGGATGGCCTGGCTGTGGGCTCCAAGACCCTGGTTGATCGTTACCGGCTGGACTATAGTTCGGCCACCGTGCGTAATGAACTGGGGGTTTTGTCCGATCTCGGTTATCTGGGGCAATTGCATACGTCGGGTGGACGTATTCCGTCAGAAAAGGGCTACCGCTATTTTGTCGAGCGGATCATCACCGGCTTTGAGTTGCCTCTGAGCGACCGCCAGATGATCGAGCATCAATTTTATCAGGCGCAACAAGACCTGGAACAGTGGTTGCGTTTAGCGGCGGCGGTGTTGGCGCATGTGTCATTAGGGGCCAGTTTTGTCACGGCGCCGCGTCCCCGTTTCAACACATTCAAGCACGTTGAGTTGATCTCGACGCAGGGGCGATTGGTGTTGATGGTTTTGGTCTTGTCGGGGGGCGGCGTCAAACAACAGATGCTGACATTGGCAACCCCGTTGGTTCAACCGCGCCTGTCTGAGGCGGCTGCCCGGTTGAACGCGGCTTTTGAAGGCTGCAACTACGAGGAGATCGCGGCGCGACTTTCCAACCTGGATGATTTAGAGCAAGATGTGGCCCGCTTAATCCTGGATATTTTACGTCGCAGCGATATTAAAACTGTAACGCAGATTTATCGGGATGGCATCCCAAACATTTTAGACAACGAAGGCACACGGATGGCGGTGAGAGTGTTGGAACAGCGTTCGTTGCTGGCGAATGTGGTGGATGAGTTGAGCGCCGCCGATCAGTCGGGCGTGCAGGTTATCATTGGTAGTGAAGGGCGTTGGGAGGAGCTTAAGAACTGCACGATTATCCTTTCGCGCTATGGCATTAGCGATGATCTGGCCGGCGAGGTAGCAGTGGTTGGTTCCACCCGCATGGCTTATGGGCGCAACATCTCCGCTGTGCGTTTTGTGGCGGATTTAATGAGTGGTTTTGTCTACGAGTATTTGGCTAAAGAACCCCGTCCCTTGGAGGAGGAATAAATGCCTTCCGAGAAATCAGCGCAAGAAGCGCTAGACCCCGCTTTGGAGAAGCCCGTGTCGGCAGGTGAGGAATCGGCCGATAACGCTGCGCCTGAGGCCGTTCAGCCGGAGGCGGAGGATCCGACGGTGGCGGCGCTGATGGAACGCCTGGCTCAGGCAGAACAGGCGGCAGCCCGTAATCTGGATGGTTGGCAGCGCGCCCTGGCGGATTTTGCCAATGCGCGCCGCCGCATGGACAAGCAATTGAGTGAGGCTTATGTGAATGCGCGCGTAGAGATTGCGACACGGCTGTTGCCGGGGCTGGATGATCTGGCATTGGCGATGGGTAGTGTGCCGGAAGCGGTGGCGCGCAGTGAATGGTATACGGGGCTGCAACTGGTCGAGCGCAAATTCAACAGTATTCTAGAAGCCATTCAGATCGAACGGATTCCTGCAGTTGGTCAGCCCTTCGATCCCACGTATCATGAGGCGATCATGCAGGAAGATTCGGCCGAATTTGCTGACGGTATCATTATCAGGGAGTTGCAAGTCGGCTATAAGATAGGCGACCGCGTCCTACGCCCCTCCTTGGTGTGTGTCGCAGCTTGACCTTAACACAGATAATATCTCTTGACAGGAGTAAACAAAAACATGAGTAAAATTATCGGCATTGATCTGGGCACGACCAACTCCGTCGCCTCTGTAATGGAAGGGGGCGAACCGGTGGTGATCCCTAGCTCAGAGGGTAGCCGTCTTTTCCCTTCGGTAGTTGCCGTTAACCCCAAGAGTGGCGAGCGTTTGGTGGGACAGGTAGCCAAGCGGCAGGCCGTGGTCAACCCGGAAAGCACTGTTTTCTCGATCAAGCGCTTCATGGGACGCAAGTTCAACGACCCGGAAGTGCAACGCGCTATCGGCTATGTGCCTTACGAGGTGCGTCAAGCCCCGAATGGCGATATCCGTGTCGTCATGAATGGCCGCGAATATTCGCCGCCTGAAGTCTCCGCCATGATTTTGCAGAAGATTAAGGCTGACGCCGAAGCTTATTTGGGACAGACTATTACCCAGGCAGTTATCACGGTGCCGGCCTACTTCAACGACAGTCAACGTCAGGCCACCAAAGACGCCGGCAAAATCGCCGGCTTGGAAGTGATGCGCATCGTCAATGAGCCGACTGCTTCTGCCCTGGCCTATGGCTTAGGCAAGAGCAAGGACGAAACCATCGCCGTCTACGACTTGGGCGGAGGCACGTTCGATATCTCTATCCTGGAAGTGGGAGACGGCGTCTTTGAAGTGAAAGCCACCAATGGCGACACTTTCCTGGGCGGCGACGACTTTGACAAGCGCATTATGGATTGGACCGCGGATCAATTCCAGCGGGAGAATGGCATTGATCTGCGTAAGGATCGTCAGGCCCTGCAACGGTTGCGCGAAGCGGCCGAAAAAGCCAAGATTGAACTCTCCACCACCATGCAATCGGAGATCAATCTGCCCTATATTACAGCCGATGCTACCGGCCCTAAACATCTCAACCTGGTCCTCAGCCGGGCCAAGTTGGAGCAATTGACCAATGACCTGGTCGAACGCACGTTGGGCCCCTGTCGGCAAGCCTTGAAAGACGCCGGCCTGGCCACCACCGACATAGGCCAGGTTGTTCTGGTGGGTGGCATGACGCGTATGCCTGCAATCCAGGAAGCTGTGCGCAAATTCTTTGGCAAAGAGCCGCATAAGGGCGTGAATCCTGATGAGGTGGTCGGCATCGGCGCTGCTATCCAGGCTGGTGTGCTGGGCGGCGATGTCAAGGATGTATTGTTGCTGGATGTGACGCCGCTCACGCTGAGCATTGAGACTCTCGGCGGGGTAGCCACGCCGCTGATCGAGCGCAATACCACCATCCCCACGCGCAAGAGCCAGGTCTTTTCCACGGCGGCGGATGGGCAGACTCAGGTCGAGATTCACGTCTTACAGGGTGAACGGCCGATGGCGACGCATAACAAGAGTCTGGGCCGGTTTATTCTGGATGGGCTGCCGCCGGCTCCACGCGGTATGCCGCAAATTGAGGTGACGTTCGATATCAACGCCGACGGTATTCTCCATGTGAGCGCGCGTGATCGCGCCACCGGCCGCGAGCAGGCGATGCAGATTATTCCGTCTAGCGGCTTGAATGATCGCGAAATAGATAAGATGGTTCGCGACGCCGAACAGCACGCCAAAGAGGATGAGCAGCGTAAAGCTGTGGTGGAGGCGCATAATATGGCGGATTCGGCCGTATATGGCGCAGAGAAGTTCCTCAAGGATTCCGGCGCACAAATCTCCGATGCCTCGAAGAAGACGCTCCAGACGGAGATCAATCATGTCCGAGAGGTCATGAAGGGTGAAAATCCGGAGACGATCCGCACGGCGGTGGAGAAGTTGCAGGCCACCATGCAGCAAATCGGCGCGGCTATGTATCAGCAGCAAGCGCCGGGCGGCGCAGCTCCTGGCGGCGAACCGGGGCGCGGCCCCGACGACAATGTGGTTGATGGGGAATTCAGCGAGGCCTAATTTTCGGCCGAAATAATCCCCAGCCCGGCGAACGGCCCAAGCCTGACCTTATAGAGTCAGCTCAAGGCCGTTCGCCTTTGCGTCATTAAGACAGGCTAAACCGGGTGATATGAATGGCGACAAAACGTGATTACTACGAAGTCCTGGGCGTGCCGCGGAATGCCGACAAAGATCAACTCAAGAAAGCGTATCGTCGCTTGGCGCGGCAATATCACCCTGATGTGAGTGACGAACCCGGCGCGGACGAAAAATTCAAAGAGATCAACGAAGCCTACGAAGTTCTCGCCGATGACCAGAAACGCGCCGCCTATGATCGCTATGGTCATGCCGCCACCACGCCCGGCGGCAGTGGTTTCCAGGATTTTGATTTTGGCAATGTCGCCGACATCTTCGAGGAGTTCTTTGGCATGGGGCGGCGTCGGCGCGGCCCACGGCGCGGCGCCGACTTGCGCTACAACCTGACCATTAGCTTTGAAGAAGCCGTCACCGGCGTTGAGAAGGATATTGAAGTCAGCCGGGCGGAGATTTGCTCCCATTGCCGCGGGGTGGGCGCTGAACCAGGCACACAACCAGCCCGTTGCAGCCATTGCAACGGCAGCGGCGAAGTCCGGCGCACGCAACAATCCATCCTCGGCTCGTTTGTCAATGTTACCGCCTGCCCGGTATGCAAGGGCGCCGGCGAAGTCATCGTCACGCCGTGTACGGTTTGCAATGGCACGAAACAAGTGCGTCGCAAGCGCAGCCGTCACGTACGCGTGCCGGCCGGGGTAGATAACAACACCCAGATTCGCCTGACGGGCGAAGGCGAGCTAGGCGGGGATGGCGGGCCGGCGGGCAATCTCTATGTGGTTATCACTGTCAACCCGCATCCCTTCTTCCACCGGCAGGGGGATGATATCCTGCTGGATATGGAGATCAATGTGGCTCAGGCCGCCCTCGGCGATGAGATCAAAATTCCTACTGTCGAGGGCGACTCCCAATTAAATATCCCGGCCGGGACGCAATCGGGAACCGTGTTCCGGCTGCCCGGACTGGGCATGCCGCGTTTACAACGCAGCGGCCGAGGGGATGAGTTGGTGGTCATCCAGGTCGCCGTGCCCAAAAAGCTGAACGACGAGCAACGCGAATTGTTCAAACAGTTGTCCAAAACATTGGGCGATCAGCCGGTAATTCCTCAGCGCGATAAGGGATTCTTCAGCCAATTGCGGGACGCGCTGGGGCTGTGAGTGCGGCAGAATCGGCTCTGGTGGAACGATAAGCGGAGGCGACGCAGTGGCATGGCTAGAGATTCAGGTGGCGGCAGTCATGGACGAGGCGACTGCCACATACTTGCGCGCCGACGCTATCGCCGAGCTCCTACAGGGGTTGCCGGAAGTGCAGGCGGTGGCTCAGGAGCAGCCGGGCGATCCGGCACAGCCTGATCCGGCGGCTTTATTGCCAGCTGTGATTGTCAAAGCGTATGTACCGGAGGAGGGGGATTCGGCCGAATTTCGTGCCCGCGCTATTACCCTTCTGGCCGCCGCCGGTTTCCCCTTGCCGCAGTTCCGTCGCTTGAAAGATGAAGATTGGGCTAACGCCTGGAAAGACCACTACCACCCGCTACGAATCGGCCGACGATTCTGGATTCAACCCAGTTGGCGCGCCATTCTCAACCCGCAGCCCGATGACCTGATCATCCAACTCGATCCCGGTATGGCCTTCGGCACCGGCGCCCATCCTACCACCCAACTCTGTCTCGCCGCCCTGGAGCAACTCGTGCAGCCCGGCGACCGCGTCCTCGACCTGGGTTGTGGCTCTGGCATTCTGGCGATAGGCGCTGCCCACCTGGGCGCAAGCCGAGTCCTGGCGTTGGACAATGACCCGGTAGCGGTAGAGGTGGCTTGCGCCAATATCCTCGATAACCATGTGGCGGACCGAGTAAAGGTGCAAATGGGTGTTTTGGGCGCGTTGACTGAAGTGGGTTGGCAGGTCATTGCCGCCAACATCCTGGCCGCTGTGATCCAGGAGCTGCTGGCCGCCGACCACCTGCTTGACTATCTGGTGCCGGGAGGTTGGCTCATCTTAAGCGGCATCATCCCGGAGCAGGCCGCCGCTATTATCGCCTTGCTTGAGCGTTTAGGGGCAAATGTTACCGGAGTTATCGAACAAGAAGGGTGGGTGGCCGTTCTGGCAACCACCGGACGGCTTGTTCGCACAGACGGCTGAGATCGTTTCCCAGTTTACAGGATTGTTCTTTTGACTGAGACTCCGCCGATTTAGGCGCATGAGTCCCACAACCGCAAACAACCTCCGGCCAGGTTGATCAGTTTGTTCTTTAACCGCTTCTCAAAAAATCATCCAGCTAAGAATCAGGCTATTCGCTGTCAAAACCTGCATCGCCCACCTGACCGCCGCGGGCTTTGCGAAACCGCCAGGTGATCCGGCCACGCGCTAAATCGTAAGGCGTCATCTCTAGCCGGACCCGATCCCCCAACAGAATTCGTATATACCGTTTCCGCATACGGCCCGACAGGTAAGCCAACACCTTATGGCCGTTCTCCAATTCGACGATAAACTGGGTGTTGGGCAACGCCTCCACCACAGTGCCTTCGACTTCGAGTTTCTCTTCCTTTTCTTTGCTATTGCTCATAGCCGTCCTGTTTTAACTGACGCCGGCGCGCCCGACGCATCGCCTTCTTCTTTTCCATGCGGCGCACTTCACTGGGGGCAATATGCCAACGTTTGCGACGCACAAAACTTAATGTGGCCGCGCTGGCGACAGATTTTTGAAAGCGACGAAACAGATTCTCATTTGATTCGTCGGGGCGAATATTCACTTTAGCCACTTGCTAACACCTCGTTGATTGATAATTAGATTGGAACTATCACAAGCCGGCTTGACCGGCCCGGCTGCCAAACTGAAACGGCTTTACGCTTCGGCCGGGGGCGCATCTTCAGCGTCGTCACTGGCTAGATAGCCTTCCGCGTCGAACGCCTCTTCCTCATCCATGGGCAACTCAGCCGCCGATTCTTCGGCCTCTGTTTCCACGGTTGGTTCCCCGGCCTTCGCTGCCCGGCCCTTCTCTGGAGCCGGCCGCGGGCGCGACATCCATTCAATCTGTTCGCGCGGCGTCACGGCTTTCAGGCTCAGACGGATGCGCTCCTGGCCTTTGTCTACGCTCAGAATGCGTAACAAATGGACCTCGTTTTCCTTGACAATCTCATGGGCATCGTTAACCGGATTGCGCGCTAGTTGTGACGTGTGCAGCAGCCCTTCCATGCCCGGTTCAAGTTCGACAAAAGCGCCGTAGTTGGTGATGCGAACGATACGACCTTCCACCAACTGCCCATCCTTATAGCGTTCATCTACCGTTTCCCACGGGCTGGAAACGAACGGCTTGCGGGTGAGCCGGATACGTTGTTCCGTGGGATCAACTTCCAGGACTTGCACGTCAATCTCGTCGCCCACTCTGAGCAGTTCACGCGGATGCCGCACCCGATACCAGGCCATTTCTGACACATGCACCAGGCCATCCACGCCGCCCAAATCCACAAAAGCGCCATAGTCGCGTAGGCTGCGCACCCGCCCCTTAATGACATCACCGGGGTGCAGGTTCGCCAATAGCTCCTGACGGCGTTCTTCCTCGACCACCTTGCTGCCTTCACGTTCAGAGAAGACCAGGCGGCGGCGGTTGCGATCCACTTCAATGACCTTGACCGGGATTTTCTGCCCGCGCAATTTGGACATGCGCCGTTGGCGTTCGCGGTCATTCAGGTTGCGGCTAAAACCGGAGATTTGCGAGAGAGGAATGAAACCCCGCAATCGGCCGAAAGGCGCGATCAATCCGCCTTTATTGTAACCGTCAAGCTCGACCTCAATGATCTCCCCGCTGGCGACCAATTGTTCGGCGCGCGCCCAATCTTCCTGAATCCGAGCGCGGAAAATCGAGACCGTTAAGCTGTCGGCATCGTCCGCATCCAGGATGTAGACCGGCGTTTCATCCCCGGCTTTCAAGTTGTTGCGATCTTCTTCGCTCAACTTCTGCAAGTCCGAGACCGGCACCAGGCCGTCACGCTTAAGCCCCAGGTCAATAATGACGCCCTGCTGCGAAATGGAGACGATCACGCCGGGGCGTATATCTCCTACTTTAGGCACGTCGTAATCATGTTCCTCAAGGAACTGTTCTAACTGAAAGGCAAAATCCGGTTGTTCTTCGGCCATCGAAAGACATTCATCCTTACCCAGAGTTGCGGCGAACCGGCAAAAAAAAACCCGGCGACCCTAACTACATGGCGTCACCAGGCGTGACTACGCTCAGAAGCTTATCCTCTAAACGATTCCCTTCGACCTTTCACTGTCCACGCGGATTCAGAAGAACGTCAACGCCCATCTGCTGACCTGTAGTTGCTCGCGACAAACAGCAAACAACGTGAAAGGAGTACGCCTTACGCCTTGCAACCCTGGATTATAGCTTGGGCGTGGTACTCTGTCAATTGTCGGCAAACTTTGCCGGGCGAAGATAGCCTGCGGGGGCGAGCTTGGTTACAATTTGTCCCATGACCCTTATCGAACACGCTTTTCAAGACCAACCTGTCCTTGTCACCGGGGCTACCGGCTTTATTGGGGGAGCGCTGGCCTGGCGTCTGGCGACGGAGGAGGGGGCCAATGTCACGGGAATCGGCCGAAACCTCGCCGCTGTCCCCTTTCTTGAGCCGGCCGGCGTCCGTTTACGCCACGCCGATCTGTTAGACGTCGCCGCCATGCGCCACGCCGTCGCCGGGCAGGCCGTCATCTTTCACGTGGCCGCCTGGCTCAGCCGCCGGCATGGCGATGAGCAGGAAGCCTATGCCATCAATGTGGAAGCCACCCGCCAATTGGTGCGCCTGGCGGCCGAAGCCGGTGTGCGCCGCTTCGTGCACGTCAGCTCTATCGCCGCCTATGGTCCGCCGGCCGGGCCGGTGATGGACGAAAGCCGGCCGCTCAATACCGATCAGACCAACGACATTTACGGCCGAACCAAGGCGCAAGGGGAAAGCGAAGCCCTGCGCCTGGGGCGTGAATTGTCTCTGCCGGTGACGGTGGCGCGTCCGGCTCAGGTATATGGGCCGCGTTCGATGACGTGGTCGGTCGGGATGTTGCGCCTGGTCAAAAAGGGCATCCCCACCTTGGTGGGCGATGGCAGCGGCTATGCTTTGCCGGTTTATATTGACAACTTGCTGGATGGTATGCTGCTGGCGGCGACGCGCCCCGAAGCGGTGGGCGAAGCCTTCCAGTTTTGCGATCCGCCTATCCTGTGGCGCGAATTTTTCGGTTACTATGCCGCCATGTGTGGCCGACGACCGCGCGCCATTCCGTCTTGGGCAGCCGGCGCGCTGGTTTGGGCCAACGAGAAGCTCAATCTCGGCCTTCCCTTGAACCGGGAACGGGTGCGCTACCTGATGGCCCGGACGATTTACCCAACCGCCAAAGCGGAGCGCTTGCTTGGCTACCAGCCGCGCGTGGACAGCCAGACCGGCATGGCGCGCACGGAGACATGGTTGCGCGAGGCCGGCTACATCTGAGCGGAGGGCGGGCTGCGCCTGCTTTTAAGGGGCGATTAGCGTCGCCAACAAGATGCGCAGGCCCAGACCGATGACCAACAAATTCCCCAGCCAGACGGCTGTTAGATGAAAGCGCGGCGACAAACGGCTGTGCGCCAGGCCGCCTACCATCGCCAGGCCGGTTTGCCAGGAGAGCGAGGCCAGGCCGACGCCGAAGACAAACCACAAATTCTGTAGCGGGGTATAAACCAGACCGGGGTCTCGGCCGAGAATAAAGGCCGTAAAGTAAACCACTGTCAGTGGGTTGATCAAGGTGAGCCCCAGAAATTGGGCGTAAGTGCGCAGGGGTGGGCGCCGGGCCGTGACTGGAGCGGGAATATCCACGCGCTGTCGCCGGCGCCAAAGGGTGGAGACGGCCAGGGCTATCAGCGCCAACCCACTGAGTATCCGTAGCGGCGCGGCGATCGGTTGGAGAGCGACGGCCAGGGCGGCTCCAGCCAGACTGGAGAGAATCGCGTAGAACAAGTCGGCGGTGGCTGCGCCGGCCCCGGCCATCAATCCGGCGCGGAAGCCATGTTGCAGACCCAGGCTGACAATGAGGACAGCCACTGCCCCCACCGGGATGGCGATGCCGTAGCCCGCTCCGAGGCCTTCAAGAAAAGCCGTCATGCTGGGTCAGGCTGCCGGGACATAGACCCGCAGGAGGGTGACGGGGGTGTGGGCCGTGATGGTGAAGGGGCCAAGCGCGGCCGGCAGCAATGTAAAGCTGATAGCCGGCAAGCTGATCGTCTCCCGCCCATCGGTTAGAGCGACTTCCCCGGCCAGGGTTCCCCAGATTTCCAGGGTGCTGCCGTCGCAATTACCGCGCAGATCGGCCCCGGCCGGGATGTGCCAGCGTTCCACGGCAAAATAGCGATTGCGGCACAGTTGGTAGCGCGCCAGGCCCGCAGGGGCCGGCAGAGGCAAGGCTTCCGGCAAGCGCGGCTCAATCTGGTCAAAATTGATGACGTCGAGCGCTGCTTGAATGTGTAGCGCGCGCGGGAGTCCGTTCTTATCCAGGCGGTTCCAATCGTAGACGCGGTAGGTGGTATTGGAGTTCTGCTGGATTTCGGCGATGAGCACGCCGCCTAGAATGGCGTGCAACGATCCGGCCGGCACGCAAACAAAATCGCCGGCGCGCACGGGCAGGGTGTGCAGGCAGCTCTCCACCTCGCCGGCGACCAGGGCGCGCTGGAAATGGTCGCGGTCAGCGCCGCGACGCACGCCCAGGATGACGGCAGCGTCCGGGGTGGCGTCCAGAATGACCCACATCTCGGTCTTGCCGAGTTCGTTGCCGGCGTGAGTCCGGGCATAGTCGTCGGGCGGGTGGACTTGCACGGAGAGTTTGTCCTGGGCGTCGAGGAGTTTGACGAGCAGGGGGAATTTGTCGCGCGCCTGAGCCCAGGTGTTGTGCGCGCCGATCAGGTCGAGGCCGAGTTGGGTGTGGAGGGCGGAGAGAGTCAGGCCGGCGTAAGGGCCATTGAGGATGGGGGTGTCGCCGTCGGGGTGGGCGGCGATCTCCCAGCTTTCGGCAATCTGGGTGTGAGGGGGAAGGATTCGGCCGAATCGCGTTTCCAGATTCCGCCCGCCCCACAGGTAATCTTTCAAGACCGGTCTAAACAGCAAGGGATAAAACATAGTCTGGAACTGTTTGGCGCAACGCGTCTTAACCGGGTTGATCGGCCGGTGCTTCTTCGCCGGTCGGCGGCGACGCCTTTAATAAGAGCATCCCTAGCGGCGGCAACGTCAGCCGCAGCGAGTATGGCTGGCCGCGCCACGGCGCCTGCTCAGGAAGGAGCGGGCCGCTATTCACCACGCCGCTGCCGCCGTAGCGCCCATCATCGCTATTCAGAATCTCCTGGTAAGCGGCGGCTTGCGGCACGCCCAGGCGGTAGCCGCGATACACCACCGGCGTCAGATTGAGCACGACCACCACAAAATCCGACGTACTCTTGGCCTGACGCAGATAAGCGATGATGCTGTGAGCGCTGTCATGAACCTCGAGCCATTGGAAGCCTTGCCAGGAGTAATCATCTTCATGCAACGCCTTGTCCGTGATATACAGACGGCCCAGCTCGGCCAGATACATTTGCAGCTGCTGGTGGAAAGAGCCTTCTGTCACCAGATGCCAATCCAGGCTCTGCTTTTCTGTCCACTCATGCCACTGCCCAAATTCGGCGCCCATGAAGAGCAGTTTTTTGCCGGGATGGGTGAATTGATAGCCATAGAGGGCGCGTAGATTGGCGAACTTCTGCCAGACGTCGCCGGGCATTTTCTCGATCATGTTCTTTTTGAGGTGAACCACCTCATCGTGGGAGAAGGGCAAGACGAACTTCTCGCTGAAGGCGTAGAGCAAGGAAAAGGTTAATGTGCCGTGGTGATAAGCGCGAAAGATGGGGTCCATGCTCATATAGCGCAAGGTGTCGTGCATCCAGCCCATGTTCCATTTGTAGTCGAAGCCCAAACCGCCGGCGCTAATCGGAGCGCTGACGCCCGGCCAGGCGGTAGATTCTTCGGCAATGGTCAAGACGCCGGGGAACTTCTCATGCACGCGGCGGTTGAATTCACGGATGAAGGCGATGGCATCCAGATTCTCCCGGCCGCCGTGGATATTGGGAACCCATTGGCCGGGTTCGCGTGAGAAGTCCAGGTAGAGCATGGAGGCGACGGCGTCTACGCGCAGGCCGTCAATATGATATTTCTCGCACCAGAAGAGGGCATTACTGATGAGGAACTGGCGGACTTCGTTTCGGCCGAAATTGAAGATGAACGTGCCCCAATCGGGATGGAAGCCCTGGCGCGGGTCGGCGTGTTCATACAAGTGTGTGCCGTCAAAGTAGGCCAGGCCATGCCCGTCGGTGGGAAAGTGCGCGGGAACCCAATCAAGGATGACGCCAATCTCCGCCTGATGGCAAGCCTCAACAAAGGCCATGAACGCTTCCGGCGGACCGAAGCGGCTGGTGGGCGCGAAATAGCCGGTGACTTGATAGCCCCAGGAGCCATCGTAAGGGTGCTCGGCCACCGGCAACAGCTCGATGTGGGTGTAACCCTGCTGCTTGACATAGGGGATGAGTTGCTCGCTCAGTTCACCGTAAGTGAGCCAGGCATCCTCTTCTTTGCGTCGCCAGGAGCCAAGATGCAATTCATAGATGTTGATCGGGGCGTCGGGGGCTTGTCGTTGCGGCCGGGCGGCTATCCAGGCGTCGTCGTTCCAGACATGCTTGTCAATATTCCAGACGATGGAGGCGTTATTCGGCCGAATCTCGCCATAGAACCCCACCGGATCAGCCTTGTTCCCTAGCGTCGCCCGATTAAATGTGAGCACTTCATACTTGTAGACCGTCCCTTCGTCCAGGCCGGGGATGAACAACTCCCAAATGCCGCTGCCGGGATTTTTACGCATGACATGGCGGCGGCCGTCCCATTGATTGAACGCGCCCATCACACTGACGCGCCGGGCGCT
>JAYRVN010000122.1:0-3015 GCA_041918535.1 Chloroflexota bacterium | reverse complement strand
TGCGCGCCGTCGAAGCCAATATTCTGGATGCCACCGTCGGCAAGGGCGGCTTCCCTAACGCCATAGGACAGGTAGAATTGGATGCCGGGGTGATGGATGGCCGCACACGCGCCAGCGGGGCGGTAGCGGCGCTCCAAGGCTATACCCACCCCATTAGCGTCGCTTATGGCGTGCTGCGCCGCTTGCCGCACGTTCTGCTCGTCGGCGCGGGCGCGGGCCGCTTCGCCGCCGAGATTGGGGCCGAGCCGGACGCGCTGTTGACGCCGGAGATGGCGGCGCGCTGGCAGGCGTGGGCGGGCGAGTGGGGGGCGAGAGATTCGGCCGAATCCTCTCTCATCCATGCCGTCAGCGGCGGCCATGATCCCCAACATCCCGGCGGCACAACCGTCTACCTGGCTAAAGACCGTCATGGCGACATCGCCGCTGCTGCCAGCACCAGCGGCTGGGCCTGGAAATACCCCGGCCGGGTGGGCGATACTCCCATCGCCGGCGCCGGCTTCTATGCCGATAACCGCTATGGCGCGGCGGGTTGCACCGGGCGGGGCGAAATCGCCATTCGCACCAGCCTGGCCCGGCAAACCGTTCTGCGCCTGCAACTGGGCCAGAGCGTGGCTCAGGCGGTGCAAAGCGCCCTGGCCGATGTAGCCGATCTGAGGCACAATCATATTGGCATCACGCTCTACGCCATCAGCGCCGCCGGCGCGCCCTATGTGGCTTATGTGCCCGGCGCGCCCGATCAACCCACGCCCGATTTCTACCTGGCAACCGGGGACGAGACAGAACCGACGCGGCATTTGGCCGTCCTCTGGCAACCCTAATCACTGAGTTGGAGAAACGATATGGCTTCCATCAAACTCGCGCCTTCGATATTATCGGCCGATTTTACGCGCCTGGGTGAGCAAGTAACCGCCGCCCTCGCTGCCGGCGCCGCCTACATTCATGTAGATGTCATGGACGGCCACTTTGTCCCCAACCTCACCATCGGGCCGCTCATCGTTGAGGCTCTGCGCCCGTCGGTTCGCGCCCACGGCGCGCGGCTAGATGTGCATCTGATGATTGAAAAGCCGGAACGCTATCTAGCGGCCTTCGCCCAAGCCGGCGCCGACATCCTCACCGTTCACGTCGAGACTTGCCCCCACTTGCATCGCACGCTTCAGGCCATCCGCGAGCTGGGCGTGCGGCCTGGCGTCACGCTCAATCCGGCCACCCCGCTGGCGGCGGTCGAAGAGGTTTTGCCTCTGGTGGACCTGGCGCTGGTCATGTCAGTTAACCCCGGTTTCGGCGGCCAAACGTACATCCCCGGTAGCACAGCCAGAATCCGCCGCTTGCGCGAAAAGCTAGATGCGATTGATTCTCAGGCTGATCTTTCCGTGGATGGCGGCCTTAGGCCCGCGTTAGCTCCCACGGTGGCGGCGGCCGGGGCGAATGTGTTAGTCGCCGGCAGCGCCATTTTCGGCGGATCGGCCACGATTGCCGAGAATATGGCAGCCTTCTACCGCGCGCTAGGGGCGTGAGCGCCGGGATGGGTTCAATCCGTCAGGGTGACGATCTCGGCCTGGTTGAGCGCTTGCCGCAAATCGGCCGAATCCATCACCACCGCCACACCCCGCACCCCCGACCCCAGCGAAATCTCCTGTTCAGCCAACACCCCCGCCTCGATCAAAACCCGCAGCGGTTGCGGCAAACCCAAAGGCGCTACCGCCCCAATCTCATAACCGGTAACCCGCAACACCTCCTCCCGCGTTGCCAGCGTCAGCCGATTTTGCCCCAACGCCCGGCGCAACGCCGGCCAGGGAATTTGGCGCGGCCCGGCGATCAACACCATAACATACGCCGCCTCAGCCACCCGAAACAGAATACCACGGACAACCTGCTCTGGGCGCTGCCCCCGTTCGGCAGCGGCTTGCTCCAGGGAATGCACAGGCTTCTCATGCCAAAAAAGCTGGTGCGGAATGCCCTGAGCCGCTAACGCCTGCGATACGGGCGTGCTTGTCACCACACAGAACTCCTTGTTGCACACCTAATCGGCCGCCGGCGCCGACCCACGCGCCTCCGCTTCTAGCCGGGCCCGTTCCCGCAATTGCTCATGCACGAATCGCACATCCTTAGGCGCAACATAGGCGGCGGCGGCAAATAAGACGCCGCACACCAGCCACGCCGTCACACAGATCGCCAAGATGGCGGTTTTTAATGACGAGTTGACGGCAATCAGGCCGGCAATCAAGGGGGCCAGAGCCGCGCCGCTGGATTCGACAAAGAACTGAACGGATAACGCCGTGCTGCGCACTTCCGGCAGCGTGATGTCCTGGACGGTGGAAACCACATTGGGCGCGGCAAACGGGATGAAGACGGCTGTAACCGCCAGCATAATCTGAAAAAAGAGCGGCTGATTCAGCGGGATATTGAGGGTAAACTGGATTAACACTGCGCCAATCAACACTGCGCCCATGCACACCAACAAGCGTCCGCGCGGGGTGCGCCGATAGGCCAAATCCCCCAACGACCCGCCAATGACATAACCGCTGGCTAGAGCCAGGATCGTACCCACCATTGTCAGCATAACACTGTTGGGCGGGTAACTGCGTTCCGTTTCCAGGAAGCGAAACCCCCAGTAGGTCAGCACGTTCCAGGGAAAAACGCCGAAGAAGCCCTGGCCGAACATGAACAAAAGGGTGGGCTTGCGCAACAGGTCGCGCGCGACTGCCCAATCAAATCGGTGCTGTACGATGTCCGTCAGATTTGCCAATTCCGGCTCGCTTCGTCCGCGCGGCACATCGCGCACGCCAAAGTAGATCACGGCGGCCAACACCACGCCGAGCGAGCCAGTCAGGTAAAAGATGCCTCGCCAGCCCAGGGTGTCGCGCAGGCTGAAGGCCAGGACAATGCCGATCATGTAGCCGAACGGCCCGGCCAATTGCAACATACCCACCACACGCCCGCGCATGTTGGGCGGGAAGTAATCGCCGATCATACTGTATAGGCCGGGATAGGAGGAGTCGTCAATGCCGGTGGATG
>JAYRVN010000121.1:0-4182 GCA_041918535.1 Chloroflexota bacterium | reverse complement strand
TGAGCGTTGAACCTGTCGCGCCAGAGTCCGGACACCGCCCCGCAATCGACGCCAGACAGCCCGCACAGCCGCCGCCAGCGCCCGCCGCCAACTCCCCACCCAGGCCAGAGAAAGCCGATAGCCACGCTCACGCAGGAAAAATATCGCCGTCGCCAGTGTGAAAACCACCAGGACCGCCCAGAACAGGCTGCCCATGACCCATTGCGCCGCCAGATTGGGCGTCACAGCGCCGCCGACTATGGCGGGCAGCGGCGTGGGCAGCGGCGGCGTAGGCGTGGGCGGCGCCGACGACGTAGGGTGGCCCAAAAGCCCAACCAGCCAGCTTAAGATAAAAATCACCGCGCCCATGCAGGCGCTTGCCAGGACGATTAGCGCAGAGTAGATTATCTGCAACAAGCGCGCCACGGCAAAGGTTGAGCCGATAGGTAGAAACGCCGCCAACAAGCTCACCGCGCCGACAAGCATCAGGCCGTTGCGCCGCCAGCGGCGCGCCAACTGCGGTTGGATGTGCAAGCCGCTCACCAGCCAGCGCCCTTGCAACGTCTGGTAACGAGCCCAACCGATCAGCCAGAATCCCGCCAAGAAGTAGACGAGCAGGCCCAATAGCACATAATCCGGCATTGGCAAGCGCCCTAGCGTGCGTAGCGCAGCGCTCCAGTCGTAATGGGGGATGTCCACCGCCGTTAGCGCCGAGGTCAGCAGCAGGAAAATACCGCCGGCAACCCAGCTTTCGGTCAGCCGTTGGAGCAGCGCCGGTCGCGCTATGCCACTCCAGGCGTCGAGATAGCTGCCCCGCGCCGCCGGCTTTGCCTGACTGAACGCCTCCGCTTCTTTGAGGCCGCGATTCATCTCCACCAGGAGACCGGCCCACATAATGGCCTGAGCCCAGGCTACCGCCAGCAGCATGAGGCAATAGAGAAACACCGGATCGAAAAATAAGGCTGGACGCAGGATGAAAACGCGCCAATCCGCCAGGGTGGGCCAGTTGCCCGCCACCGCCCAGGCAATGAGTCGTAGCAGCAGCGCCAGGCCCAGCCCTTCGCCTACACGCAACAGGGGTTTGTGGGAGAGGCGGCGCTCCGGTCGGCTCAGCCAAAAGGTGGTGGTGACGGCTTCGAGCGCCCCGCCAAAAATCACATACGGCAACCAGTTGAGCAAGGGGGTAAACCAATGCCCGAAGGCCAGCAGGCCGCTGAGCAGCGTGGTTGCCAGCGCGGCCAGAACAAATGGCACGGCGAACGGGGTGTGGGATTCGGCCGAATCCATCGCTGCCAACCCTCCTGACCTCACCACAACGTCAGTTGCGCCGCCGCTGGGCGGCCTTCCAAAGCCAGCAACCACGCCTTCGTCGCCAGACCATAGCCATAACCATGCAACCGCCCCTGACTATCCAGCACCCGATGGCACGGAATCACCAGCGGCATGGGGTTAGTGGCGTTGGCGCGCCCTACCGCGCGCGCCGCCCCCGGTTGGCCCAGTTCGGCCGCAATCTCGCCATACGTGCGCGTGCTGCCATACGGGATGCGCGCCACAATCTGCAAGACGCGTCGGTGGAAATCGGGCAAAATGTCCCAGTTAATCGGTATCTCCCAGACGCGCAACGTCCCGGCCAGATAGCGCGCCACCTGATCGGTGTAGGCTGCCAGCCGGGCGGGATCGAATGACACGGGCCTCGCCCCCGCCAACCGGCGCAGGCCGCCGATGAAAGCCGTTTCATCGCACTGCCAGGCCAGCCGGATCAGGCCGATGGCGTCTGCGGCCACCCATATCTGGCCCAAAGCGGTGGGTTCGATTCGGCCGAACCACACCGGTTCCTCACTCATGCCCACCCTCCTCGTCCGACATCGCCCCGCCGATCAGCGTGCCCGCCAGTCGTTCCAGCGCCTTGACCAAAGCGTGATTGCCCTCGCTCCCTTGCCCGGTCGTCTGCAACGCCCGGTAATAGCTAAGAATCAAGCCGGTATGCGGCAGTGGAATCCCCAACGCGTCCGCCGCCGCCAAAGCCAGGCGCAAATCCTTCGTCTGCAAATCTATCGTAAAACCGGGCCGCCAGTCGCGGGCAATCACTTGCGGCGCGCGATTCGACAACATCCAGCTGCCGGCCGCGCCGCCTGATACCGCCTCCAACGTCTTGCCCAAATCCAGACCGCCCGCCTGCGCCAGCAACAACGCCTCGCCAATCCCCTGCATGGTATTGACGATGAGAATCTGGTTGACCAGCTTCGCCATCTGCCCCGCCCCCAGGGGGCCGACATGCGTGATCGTCTTGCCCATGGCCTGCAAATAGGGCATGGCCCGCGCCACCTGCTCCGCCGCGCCGCCGAGCATAATGCTCAACGTACCTTTGGCCGCGCCTTCGCTGCCGCCGCTGACCGGCGCATCCAGCCAAGCCGCCCCGCGCGCTGCCGCCTCAGCCCCTAACGCCTGCGTGGCCTGAGGACTGATCGTGCTATGGTCAATGATCAGCGCTCCCGGCCGCACTCCCTCAAACACGCCTTGGGGGCCTGCCGTCACCGCCTGCACATCCGGCGTGTCACTCACGCACAGGCAGATAATATCGCTGTGCGCGGCGACATCCGCCGGCGACAGCCCGGCGCGCGCGCCCGCCGCCAGCAGCGGGGCCAGGCGGGCCGGCGTGCGATTCCACACCGTCAGCGCGTGCCCCGCTTTGAGCAAATTCAAAGCCATGCCGCGCCCCATAATGCCTAATCCGATAAATCCAAGCTCTTCACGCATAGGGTGGTTAGTTCCTGTTCCAGCCGTCTCTGAATCATTTCGCTCCGGCCGGTCTCCTGACCGAGCGGGCCTATTACGCCGGCAAAGAAACCTTCCCGACCGGGCCGCGGCCGGAACTTACTCAGGCGTCCCGGCGGCCAACGCGCCCTCAGCCGGAGCAAAAAAGACCAGCAGTTGCAGCGTTTCCGTGATACTGTGGAAGTGATGTGGCGCATGGGCCGCCACAAAAATAAGCGCGCCGCTCTGCGCCGGGTAATCCACGCCGTCTATTCGGATCACCCCCCGTCCGCTGATGACATAGTAAGCCTCGTCTTCGCTATGCGGCTGTTGCCGGTCTGTGTCGTCGGGGGTCAGGCTGTACACCCCCAGGCTGAGCGCCGGGACGCGCCAGAGTTCAACATACGGCTCACGGCGTTCGTCAGCAACTATCCGGGACAGGTCAAATAGGGCGGCTGTGGGCATAGCCTGTATTATAACCCAAGCCGCAGCCAAGAAGGAGAAGATGATGCCCCGGCAACCCGCCCGTCTGGAACGCGCGACCGTCTGCCTGAAGACAGTCACCGCTGAAACCCACATTGCAGAGATAGGAAAGTAATATACAATGATGGGAGACCCATTGTAATCTTCGCCCGGGTAAGATCCGCCATGGACATAACTGAGCCCATTATCCAAACCACAGAATACCCGCGCATTGTCAAGGTTATCGGTGTTTGCGGCGACCGCGAGATAAACGGTGTTCTGCTGCATCGGCCGATACGCACGCTTAATTCGCTCACAGCCGAAGTGCTGAAAAACCAAGTCCGCTGGCTCAATGATTTCAGATAAGGGTGTCGTTAACACAAACACCACCCGCCTAGCCGAGAGGAACCATCTTGCATCCCAACGCCCAACTCATTCAACAGTTCTACACTTGTTTCCAGGCCCGTGACGCTGCCGGGATGCGTGACTGCTATCATCCTGACATCGTCTTTTCTGACCCCGTGTTTGGCCGCCTCCACGGCCCTGAAGCTGGCGCTATGTGGCAGATGCTCTGCTCACACGCCGATGACCTGGTCTTAACGGTGAGCCGTATTCAAGCCGACGCCAACATGGGCAGCGCCCACTGGGAAGCCGACTATACCTATGGCAAGGCGCGCCGCCCCGTTCACAACGTCATTGACGCAGCCTTTGTCTTTCGCGATGGTCTGATCCTTCAGCATACGGACACGTTCGATGTGTGGAAGTGGTCGCGGATGGCTTTAGGGCCGGTGGGTTTGCTGCTGGGTTGGACGCCCATGCTGCAAACATCCATCCGAAAAAGTGCGCGCCAGGGTCTGGACGCTTTTATACACAAGCAGTTAGAGGGTAGGTAATCTCATCTGAAAGAAAAAAGACGCGGATTCGACTCCCCGATCAAGTGAGGATTTCGCGAACGCTGGTAGAAAGCGAACATCCATGATTGATGCG
>JAYRVN010000120.1:0-1703 GCA_041918535.1 Chloroflexota bacterium | reverse complement strand
CTTCCATGAAATTCACGAACTCCCCGACGCCCATGGCATCTCTCGCAATTCCCAGCACCCTCTTCAATGGGCTATTGGATGCTGTGTGTTACGCCCGATGAAATGGATAAAGTCCAGTTGGAGCGGGTCTCCGAATACCTGACGGCAGGCCTCGGCGCGGTATTGGTGGGCGGCCCAGGCGTGGGCAAGACTCATATCGCGGTCAGCGTGCTCAAGCACATGGCCGAAGAGCATGAGTGGAGCGGGGTGTTTTTATCGGCCCCGGAGTTTCTCTTCAACCTGCGCGCCACGTTTGACCGGCCCCGAGGGGAAGCCGGCGACACCGAGCAACGGTTGATGGCGCGTGCGCTGGAGGCCGAGGTGCTGGTGCTGGACGACGTGCGGCTGAGTGACCTGACCCCGTGGGGGCGGGGCGTGATGTATCGGCTCATCAACGGGCGTTACGAACAACAGCGGCCCCTGCTGGTCACCACCAACGTGGACCTGAACGACCTGTTGGCTACTGGCGACGCCGCACCCGGCTTGAATGCCAGCACACTCTCTCGGCTGATGGAGATGAATCTGGCGTTTCGTTTGAACGGGCCGGATTATCGCATTCGGCGCGGCCAACAGGCGCGCGCCCGTTTGCGGGCGAGCTTCAGCGCGCGAGCCGAACCGCCGGGTGAGGGTCAATGCCGCCTGTCCCGGCTCTGACCTCGGCTGCGTTTTGGCACTCACTGGAAGCCTTTACGAAGGACTTGCAGGCAGCCGAGAAGAGCCACAACACGATTCGGGGCTACCGCGAGGCGATGTGTAATTTTGCGGCCTGGTTTGAGCAGGCGACGGGCCGGCCGTTGGCGCCGTCTTCTCTGACACGGGATGTGGTGCGCGCCTATCAAATTGATTTGCTGGATGAGGGGGCGTTGCGGCATACTACCATCAATCGCCGGTTGGCGGGTTTGACGGCGTATGCGCGGTGGGCTCTAGCGACGGGACAAATACTGGCCGACCCGATGGCGCGGATCCCCCGTCTCCCCACATTGAACACCAGCCCAGGCTGGCTGAATCCTGAGCAGCGTATAGCCCTACAACGGATACTCAAGCGGGAGAAGCAATGGGTGGCGCGGAACGAGGATGGACAGCGTGCGCTGTGGCGGCAGCGCAACGCCACGTTGCTGATCGTATTGTGGGCGACGGGTCTGCGGGTATCCGAAGCAGCGGGTTTGAATGTGGGGCACGTGAATCTACAGTCACGCCCTGGGGTGGTACGTGTGGTAGGCGAGGGGGCGAAGGCGCGCTTACTCCTGCTAACTGCCGAAGCACAGCAGATGGTGGAACGCTGGTTGTTGGTGCGTCCGGCCATTTCTGACGAACCGGCATTGTTTGTCAGCCAACGGTTGACCCGGATGACGCTCCGCAGTATGGAGCGGGTGGTCGCTGAATACGGACAGCAAGCCGGGCTGGAGGCGCTCACACCCCAGCAGCTTCGGCACACATTTGCCAGACAGCTCATCGAGCAGGGCGCGCCCCTTGACCACGTGGCCGCCCGATTGGGACATGCCAGCCTGCACAGGGCGCGTCTATATGCTCTGTGCGGCCTGGCAATGGGGAAATTGATTTGGATCAGTGACCCAAACTTTTGTTGCGTGTGACACCGAAAGTGGCCTCAATAGCCCCTACCCCCTTAAGCAGGCGACGTACCCGGGGTGTATTGAGGCCACTTT
>JAYRVN010000119.1:0-10759 GCA_041918535.1 Chloroflexota bacterium | reverse complement strand
AATTCCTAGAGCAGCAAGTGGAGAGTTGATATGACCCTGACCATAGACCAGGTCGCCAACCTGAGCAATCGCATCGTTGACGAAGTCGAAAAAGCCATCATCGGCAAACGCCCTTTGCTGCAACGCGTCATGGCCGCCGCTCTGGTGGGCGGGCACGTCCTGCTCGAGGATTTTCCCGGCCTGGGCAAAACCCTCTTAGCCAACAGCTTCGCCACCGCCCTGGGCTTGCAATTCAAACGCATCCAATTCACCCCCGACCTCTTGCCCGGCGACATCACGGGCGGCTACATCTTCAATCGCAACACCAACGCCTTTGAGCTACGCGAAGGGCCAATCTTTGCCAACATCGTCCTGGCCGACGAGATCAACCGCGCCTCACCCAAGACGCAATCCGCCTTGCTAGAGGCCATGCAAGAGTATCAGGTGACGCTGGAAGGCGAGACCATGCCCCTGCCACGACCTTTTCTCGTGCTGGCAACGCAAAATCCGATCGAATACGAAGGCACTTTCCCCCTGCCTGAAGCGCAACTCGACCGTTTCAGCCTGAAACTCTCGGTGGGCTATCCCAGCGCCGATGAGGAGCAGGAGATTCTGCGACGGCGGCGCGAGCGCAAACAAGATGATGTGGCCTTGCAGCCTATCACCGGGGCTGAAGAGCTCCTGGACATGAGCCGCGCCGTTGAGGAGGTGTATGTTGACCCGGACATTGAGACCTATATTGTGGCGCTGGTGACAGCCACGCGCAACGACAGCCGGGTGGCGGTGGGGGCCAGTCCGCGCGGCTCGCTGGCGCTATTGAAACTGGCGCGCGCCTGGGCAGCCATCCAGGCGCGCAACTTTGTGTTGCCGGATGATGTAAAAGCCTTCAGCGAACCGGCGCTCGTGCATCGTTTGATCTTGCAGCCCGACCTGTGGATGAAGCGCCACGCCGCCCGCGACATCCTGCGAAGTCTGACACAAGCGACGCCAGTGCCCGTTCTGCGCCGACCGGAACGCCGCTAAACGCCGGCGCGACGCGTTCGTTATAGCCATGCTCCGTCCTATCTTGCTCATCAGCCTTGTTTTCGCTCTGGTCTTGCTCAGCCTGATCACGCTCAGCGGCGCCATTCTTGCCTTAAGCCTGCCCCTCGTCCTGTACCTGGGTTGGGGGTTGCTCGACAGCCCGCCCCGGCCGGAGTTGGCGCTGGAACGGGGTGCAGTGGAACGGCGGTGGCAGGAGGGAGATTCGGCCGAAATGACCGTCCGCCTCACCAATGAAGGCCCGCGCCTGGCTGAAGTCCAATTCCACGATCTCTTACCCCCCGGCCTGACCGTCGTCAGCGGCCACGCGACCCTCACCACTGCCTTAGCCCCCGGCCAGACCGTCAGCCTGACCTACACGCTAAGCGGCCGGCGCGGCTATTATGAGCTAGGCCAACTGGAAATCCGCGCCCGCGAAACCTTCGGCCTGTTTGAACAGCGCCTACGCCTGGATGCGCCCGCGCCCAGCGAACTGTTCTTTGCCCCCCGCATCATTCGCCTCGTCAATCCCATACCGATTCGACCGCGGCAGACGAAGGTCTTCGCCGGCTACATTCCGGCGCGCGTCGGCGGCTCCGGTGCCGATTTCTATGGCGTGCGGGGTTATCAGCCGGGCGATTCGCTGCGCCATCTCAACTGGCGCGCCACCGCCCGTCACAGCGAAACATTTTTCACCAACGAGTTTGAGCAAGAGCGCGTAGCCGATGTGGGCTTAATCCTGGATGCGCGCCGGCGCAGTCTGCAACGCGCCGGCAGCAACGCGTTATTTGACTTCAGCCTTCAAGCTACCGCGGCCTTGGCCGACGCTTTTTTGACCGCCGGCAATCGGGTCAGTTTGTTGGTTTACGGCAGCTTTCTAGATTGGACCTTGCCAGGCTACGGCAAGCTCCAGCGCGAACGCATTTTGCTGGCTCTTGCCAGGGCCGACATCGGCGACAGCCAGGTCTTTGACCGGTTGGAGAACTTGCCCACCCGGTTATTCCCGCCTAAATCGCAACTGGTGTTGATCAGTCCGCTGTTGGTGGATGACACGCTCTATTTGAATGCGTTGGCGGGGCGCGGTTACAGTCTGCTGATCATCAGTCCGGACCCGGTGGCGTTTGAGGCGGGGCGCTTGCCGTCGGGGCCGGCCTTGACGTTGGCCGCGCGCGCGGCCCAGGTGGAGCGGCGCTTGCTCTTCCGCCGCCTACAACAGGCAGGGGCCTGGGTGGTCAATTGGGATGTGCAGCAGCCGTTGGATCAAGTGGCGGCCATGCGACTGAATCGGCCGATTCGCCTCTCCCACCTCATTGGCTTCAACCCATGATTACCCTACGCCGACTCAGCCTGCTGGCTTTACTCGTCGCCGCCGCCGCCTTACTCATCGGCTTCGCCCTCAACCAGGCCTGGCTTCTGGGCCTTCTCGCCTGGTTGCCCGTGGGTCTATGGCCTCTGAGCAACAAACGGCGCGCAACAGAGATAAGCCATTTCAACTTTGTCTGGCATATCGCCCTCAGCGCCCTGGGCGCGCTATACAGCTTGCCCTCTTGGCTGGTTTTCCTGGCGGTGGCGCTGGCCCTGGCCGCCTGGGACCTCGTGGCTTTCGAGCGCCGGTTGCGCCCCGGCCGCCTGGAAAACGGGTCACAGATAATTATGAGCCATCTGCTGCGCCTAGGCGGCGTCATAGCCGTCGCCTGGCTCCTGTTCTTCCTCACCCAGGCTGTCCGGCTGCAACTGGACATTTGGAGCGCGCTCCTTTTGGGAACGCTCCTTCTGCTAGGTTTGGTTCAAACCACACGCCTCATGCGCCGCCGCTGATCATCAGGCCGCGGCCGGCAAGCTAGGCGCCATATTTAGCCAGGCGTAGCGCGTGCGCCAACGCCAGCGGCATCAACTCCCGCGCCGGGAACTGCCCCAGCCCCCCTCTTTGCGCTTCCCGTTCGCCGAAGCTGACGCAGGCATCTGTCAAATGGGTTTTAGGCGCCCAGAGCAACGTCGGCACCGGATGCCAGGAATGGCTCCGCAAGCGGGCCGGCGTGGAATGATCGCCGGTGATGATCAAGACATCCGGCTGCAAGGCCAATAACCTGGGCAAAGCCGCATCCACTTCCGCGATGACCCTGGCCTTGCCCGGCTGGTCGCCGTCTTCCCCTCGACTATCCGTCGGCTTCACATGCACAAAGAAAAAGTCATATTGATCCCAATAGTCAGCCACCACCTGGAATTCGTCGGCGGGCGTGTAGTGGCTCTGGCTGGGCAAAATATCCATCCCCACCAGGCTCGCCACCCCTTTGTACATGGGATACACGGCCACACAGGCGGCTTTTAGCCGGTAGACCTCGGTGAATTGGGGCAGGCGTGGGTCTTGGGCAAAACCGCGCAACGTTACCATATTGGCGGGGTGCTCATCGGCGAGCACTTGCGCCGCCTGCGCCAGCCAGCTTTGCAGCAGTCCGGCGGTTTTTTCCCCTTCCGGCCGCAAAGCGTGGATAGGTAAGGGCTTTTGGCCGGTAGCTTGCGGATCGGATTCGCTGACGGCTTCGCTAAGGCCTTCTCCGCGCAAGACCAGGACAAAGCGATACTCTTTTTCCAGGCGCAAGATGGTTTCTACGCCATCCAGCCGAATTCCGGCCAGTTTTTGGACCAACGGTTCGGCCGATTCGCTGCTAATGCGTCCGGCGCGACGGTCGGTGATCACCCCATCGGCGTCCACCGTACAGAAATTCCCGCGCGCCGCCACATCCCCCGATTGAATGGGAATGCCCACGCCTAAAGCCGAGAGCACGCCCCGCCCCACCGGCGTCGTCACCGGATCGTAGCCGAACAAAGTCAGGTGCGCCGGGCCGCTGCCGGGCGTAATGCCACGCTCAATGGGGTGGGAAAGGCCCAGGCAGCCCTCCGACGCCAGCTTATCCATAACCGGCGTAGCGGCTTGCTCCAACGCTGTCGCGCCGCCCGGCAACATAGGAATATCACCGAGACCATCCATCACCAGCATAATGATTTTGCCGCCAGTGGGGATCGTCAACTGTCGCATCAAATCAAAATTCGCCATTCTAACCTCCGCCGGGTGGTCGTGACGCGCCCGGCGTCAGCGCACCCGTTGTTTTTCCTGCTGATTGGCTGGGACGCTCGCCCATGCCCGACGCCATCCAATTGACGCCGATAATCCATTGTAGCAAATCCGCCTCACTCCAGCGATGCCGAGGAGGATTCAATCCTGGTCAGAAGCGCAAAAGGGGCGGGAGGCAACAAAAAAGACGGTAGGCGATCTACCGTCTCGATCAGCTCCTCAGGTTGGACTCGAACCAACAACCCTGCGGTTAACAGCCGCATGCTCTGCCAATTGAGCTACTGAGGAAGGCAGTAGTCAGAATTATACCAGAGCCGAAAGGCGTGTCAACCGGTCGTTGGGCGATCTGCCATTCTGACACCAGGTTGAGGCTGCGCTGCGCTGTGGGAAGGATTCGGCCGAATCCCCCGCCCTCATTCCTCCAACGTAGACGTATCCCCCACCGCCTGCCCTAGCGTGCGCGCGCGCAAGACCCGCCGCATGATCTTGCCCGAACGCGTCTTGGGTAAGCCCGGCACAAACTCAATGGCGTGCGGTTTGGCGATGGGCCCCATCTCGTGGCCGACATGCTCTTTCAACGCTTTTTCCAGATGGCTGTCGCCGTGATACCCCTGGCGCAAAATACAGAAGGCGTGGATGACGTGGCCGCGCACTTCATCAGGCACGCCAATGACTGCCGCCTCCGCCACGGCCGGGTGGCTAACCAGGGCGCTCTCAATTTCAGCCGTGCCTAGCCGATAGCCGGAGACTTTGATCACATCATCAATTCGGCCGATTACCCAAATGTAGCCGTCCTGATCCTTCTTGGCGCTATCCCCCGGCAAATACCACCCCTGCGCCGCATATTGGCTCCAATATTGCGTCACATACCGCTCCGGGTCCTGATACAACGTGCGCAACATGGCCGGCCAGGGGCGTTTAATCACCAGGAAACCCTCCGTGTCAGGCTTCACCGGGTCGCCCTCTTCGTTCACCACATCCACCTGCACGCCGGGAAAGCCCCGCGTCGCCGACCCCGGCTTGAGCGGCACACTGGGCAGCGGCGTGATCATAAAACTGCCCGTCTCCGTCTGCCACCAGGTATCCATGATCGGACAGCGCCCTCCGCCAATCACCCGGTGATACCATTTCCACGCCTCCGGATTAATCGGCTCGCCCACCGATCCCAGCAGGCGCAGACTGGAAAGATCATGCTTGGCCGGCCAGCTCTCGCCGAAACGCATCAAGCCCCGGATAGCCGTCGGCGCGGTGTAGAGGATGGTGATGCCATATTTCGCCACCAGCGACCACCAGCGATCCGGATAGGGATGATTGGGCGCGCCTTCGTACATGAAACTGGTAGCCCCTAATAGCAACGGGGCGTAAACGATGTAGCTGTGTCCGGTAATCCAGCCGGGGTCCGCCGCGCACCACCAGATATCTTCCGGCTTGATGTCAAACACCCATTTCAACGTGGTGGCAATGCCCACCATATAGCCCCCATGGGTGTGCAAGATAGCCTTGGGCTTGCCGGTTGTGCCGGAGGTGTAAAGGATGAACAGCGGGTCTTCGGCGTCCATCACCTCCGTCGGCGTCCGGGGATCGGCTATCGGCAGCGCCAGCAAATCGTGATACCAATGATCGCGCCCCGGCACCATGTTGACTGCCTGGCCGGTGCGCTTGACAACAATCACAATTTGAATGACGCTGGCGCGCTCCACCGCTTCATCCGCGATCTGCTTCAATTCGACCAGGTTGCCGCGCAACCAGGCCCCATCGCACGTGATCAGCAGCTTGGATTGGCTATCCTCGATGCGCCCTAACAGCGCTTCGGTGGAAAAACCTCCGTAGACAACCGAGTGAATGGCCCCAATCTTGGCGCAGGCCAACAAAGCCATAACCAGTTCCGGGATGCGGCCCATATAAATTGTGACGCGATCCCCTTTGACCACCCCCATGGCGCGCAGGACGCCGGCAAATTGGCTGACTTCACGATTGAGCTGCTGATAGGTGTAAACGCGGCTATCGCCCGGCTCGCCTTCAAAAATAAGCGCGGCTTTGTTGCGGGTGGCCGTGCGCATATGGCGATCCAGAGCGTTCTGAATGATGTTCACCTTACCGCCGACAAACCACTTATAGAAAGGGGCATGGCTCTCATCCAGGGTCGTTTGCCAGGGCGCAACCCATTCAAACTCCTCGCGGGCAATCCGGTCCCAGAATCCAGCCAGGTCGGCCGTAGCGGCGGCGTGCATCGCCTCATACTCAGGAATGTGCGCCTGGGCCGCCATCTCAGGGGATGGGTAATAGACTTCGCCAACCATCTGTGCCGGGTCTGACATCGAACTTGCCTCCGCGTTGTTTATTTGCCCTGCTCAGCCATGCCGGGGGGGGGCGACACGCAGCCGCGCCACCCGGCATAACTTGACATAATCCACGGGATTCGTTAGATTATGTGTCAAGCTGACCAATGAGTTATACCCTGTTGTCGTGCATTCTGCACGACTCCGGCGACCTGTTGCAGCCGAGGCAGAACAATCCGCTCGGCGCGATAGCATTCAATTGGCCGGCGAGCATTTCCTCAATAGACAGGCGGGTCAAAGAAGGAGACCGTCCGTGAAACTAGATGGAACGTATGAGTTTAATGCGCCACGCGAGTTGGTGTGGGAGATGTTGCAAGACCCGGAGGTGCTGGCCCGCATCCTGCCCGGCTGCGAGAAGTTGGAGCGGGTGGGCGAGAACGAATTTGCCGGGGGCATGGTGATCAAAGTCGGCCCGGTGCAGGGCGTGTTTCAAGGCAGTGTGCAGTTGATGGATCGGCAGCCGCCCCACTCCTATCAACTTGTGGTCAAAGGCAAGGGGCCTCAAGGGATTATCGAGGGCAGCGGTCGGGTGCAATTGCAAGAGAACAGCGCGGGCGTTTTAATGGCCTATGACGGCCAGGCGCAGGTGAGCGGCCCCATGGCGTCGGTGGGTCAGCGTTTGATGCTAAGCTCGGCCAAGGCGATCATCGGGCAGAGCTTGCAGAACCTGGATCGCCAGGTACAAGCGCGCCTGCAACCGGCAGTCAGTGAGCCGCCGCCAGCCACGATGGAGAGCCTGGTGGAAGAACGGGCGCGGATTTCGGCCGAAACCCCTCCCCCTTCTCCTCCTCCCCCTCCGCCCCCTAGCCAGACCCAATTCATCTACGGCGTGGCCCAAGATGTCTTCAAAGACCTGGTGCCTAACCCGCAACAGCGTCAGCTCGTCACCGTTCTAGCCGGGGTGGGAGTCTTCTTCTTGCTGCGCGGCCTGGTGGATTGGTGGACCAACCGCCTGGCCCGCCGTATTGCCCGCCTGGTTCAAGCGCAACTTCAAGCCCGATAAGCGCTGGTCGCGCTTACCGGCAACCTGACACCCCGGCGCCTTCCACACCTTTTGCCCGGCTGTGTTCGCAGCCCAAAGGCAGCAGCCTGGGCCGAGTGTGGTTGTGTCTGCGCGTCGGCGGCCGCTTGAAAAACCCCGGCGGGATAGATGTTGGCTTTTTCGGCCGAATCCCCCACCCATTCTCAACCGGTTCAATAGAAACAGGAGCCACACTCAGGTGAGTGTGGCTCCTAAAAATGCTGGGTAGGCAACTAAGGAACAGGAATTTTGGGGTTTTCCTTCTTTTCCTTTTTCTCCTTTTTCGCCTGCTTTTTCTCTTTTGGCGACTTTGCCGGTTTCTTCTTCTCTTTCTCTTTGTGAAGCTGACCTTTGCTCATGATTCTTCTCCCTTATGCTTAAATCATGTTCAATTGTTTTACCCCATGGTTATGTCCAACCACTGTGCCGCCATCATCCGCCCAAACCATCAACGCCTGCGAGATACTGTTGATCTGTTCCTCAACCGCCTGCTTTTTGAGCAGGTCTTGTTCCCTCCACCAGCGCAAAAAGTCGTCTTTCGTCTTGTAGGTACGCCGGATAGGGGTGGCGGATCGTTTTAGCACGTCGTTTGGCTTCATCCAATAATCCTTCTTTCTCCCGTGGAATAATCCTATTATAGCGCATTGTCAGATATTTGAGACAACGGGGTTGGGACGGGCTACAAGCGGGGATCTCCCGTTTGATAAAACAACTGTTCACGAGGAGCGACGGGCGTCCGGCGATTCGGCCGAATCCTATCCATCCCGCATGCTATTCACAACCCGACATCGCAGAATGGGACTGATCAGCCAGGTTCGACCGGCGGGAGCAAACCGCCTGGCTCGACAGTCACTTGCAGAGCCGGCCCCGCCTTCTCAATCAGATGGGTGAGTCGCTCCAGGCTACTGGCGACTTGCGGCGGCGGCGCTTCTTCCATCGCCCCGATCGTAGCCCACACGTGGGCTCGACGCTCTTTGAGGTCTTCAACTTGGGCCGCAGCCCCGGAAACCGCGCGGTGACTAACCAGGCGACTCCACAAGATTTGGCAGGCAGCTGACAAGGGCGGCGCGACGATAACGCCAAGAAGCCCATAAACGTCGGCCAGGGCGATGAGCATGATAATCGTCAACATGGGGTTATACTGCCTGCGTTTTGAAAGACGCGGCTCAACCCATACTTCCAGAATAATCAAGACAACGAGCGTATACAGAACCGTCAACAGGCTCAGCGGCACACCGGTCAGCAACCCTAGCAAAAGCGGTGCAATCACCGCCAGGGCCGCCCCCACCACGGGTATTAACCAGGCCAGGGCGCCAATCAATGCCAACAGCGTTGGGTACGGAGACCCCAGCGCCCAGTAACCCAAGCCTAACAGCAACACAGCCAGGAGACTTTGGGCCACCTCGCTGCGGATGTAAGCCCCGATGTCTGATTCCACTGTCCGCCAGATATCGCGCGCCCGCGTGCGTTGCGCAGACGGAAGCAATGAAAGCCAAAGTCGTTCAAAGTGAATGTGATCCGTGCTCCAATACAGACTGAAGAACAGAATGGCCAGTCCACCACTCAAGAGGCTGAGAATACCCTGCGTGAAACCTAGTACCGCCGGCAGCACAAGCTGTCCCTGGTCGCCGGTAATGGCGGCAAAGAGTTCGCTCGGCGGGGGCAGCCACGTATCTAGCAGTTGTTGAAATGCATTGCCCCGCAACCATTCCGGCTGCCGCCACTCATTTTGCGTCGACAACTGTTGGACCAACTCCTGACTGTCACGGATCGCGCCCCTCCCACTCAGGAAAAGCAAGAAAACCAAGCCACTCAGGGCAATCAGGTAAAGTAAAATCACACCCAGGCGCACCAGAAGGCCTCGTCCAGCCCGGCGCTCAATGAAGGGACGTATCGCGGCGGCCAGCGCCAACGAGAACATGACATAAACCACAACAGGGCGGAACTGCCACAGCAATGCCAACGCCAGCAAAGTGGTCATAATGGCTGTACCGATTCGTATCAGTTGTTTGGTCATGGCGCACCAGATACACTAACCTGAGCCAACAGCGTGTCCAGGTCAGCTGCAATCGCCTCAATCTCATCCATCACCTGATCCACCTGCCTGACTGTTTGCTTCGAGCCATCCTGGGTGAGCCGCGACTGTTTACGCAGGTCTTGGATCAGGTCTTGCGCTTCATAACGCAACCGGCTGACATGGTCGCGGCCGGTCGTCACCTCCGATTCCATGGCGCCGGCATGAAAGACAAACTGATCCAATAAGAGAGAGATAATCACCGCCAGGGGAATGGCCATGAGCGCTCCGGGAATGCCCAGCAAAGAGCTAAAAGCAAAGAGCGCCAGCAGGGTGACGAATGGGTTGACTCCCACCGCCTTACGCATAATGCGCGGCACCAGGATGCTGTTTTCCAATTGCTGAATGACAAGCGTGGCGACGATAACCCAGATTAGCTTGTCAATCCCCAGGGTCAGGGCCACCATGGCCGCCAGCACTGCCCCCAGCAACGGGCCAATGATCGGAACAGCCTCCATCAGGCCCGCCACAAGCGCCAGGACCAGGGTGTAGGGCAAACCGATGAGCCAATAGGCCAGCAAGCTCACGGCGCCTATCGCCAGCATCAGGATGCCTTGTCCGCCAATGGAGGCGCTGACCTTCGTCTCCATGGCCAAAACCAGCTCGCTGATGCTCTCGCGGCGCCCCATCGGAATCAGCAACAAAAGGGAGCGGATGGTTCGCGGCCCATCTAGCGTCCAGTAAGCGGCCAACAGCAGAATGCCTACGGTCGTAAAGACAACTTTGGCCGCCGAGACCGCGTAACCCAGCACCTGCCCGGCTGAAGACAGCATTTCCTGTCCCGTCTGCTGTATCGGATCCAAGAGTGCTAGTGTGGTTGGGAGAACCGCGCCGAAGCTCTTGATCAAAGGATTGGGATGGTCTTGTATCCAACCGCGCAGGCTTTGGTAATAACCGGGTACGGCGGCAATAATTGTGGCGCTTTGCCTGACAATCAGCGGGAACAACAACAGCATGAAACCGATGAAGAAGAGTAGTAGCAGAAGATAGATAAGGATGACCCCCGCTTTGGGGGGCAGCCCTCGCCGGTTCAACCAGGCCACGGCCGGCCTGAATACCGTGCCTAGCACGATAGCCACAAACAAGATGAAAACAACCTGATTGAAGCGGTAGAGAAGCCAGAAACTCAGGCCGACGGCAACAAAGATAAGCGTGGCCCATGCGACCTGCCAGAATGTCCAACTGGTTGACGGCGAAGATGAAGCGTCCGACATTTTTGTTCTCCAGGTTGTGCTGCGCCTCCCACGTTTGTT
>JAYRVN010000118.1:0-5174 GCA_041918535.1 Chloroflexota bacterium | reverse complement strand
GTTCTTCACGACCGGGCCGGGGGGGACGACGTTGCCGATAGAGGTTTTCGGCCGAATCCGGCGTTCCATTAGCCCGGAGATCAATGCTATTTCTACCGTCATGTTGATGATGTCCATGCTGCTCATCATCATCTCGCAGACCTTGCAACGCCGCAGCCGGCGGGCGTGAGGCGCGCGCTAGGTCGAGTCGGTCTAAAACTTGTCTGTACGGGTTGAGTAGATTAAGGAAGGAGAGAAATGAAAAGTTATCGTTTCCTGGTGGGGTGGTTGTGGCTGGCGGGGCTGAGTCTGGCGCTGGTGGCCTGTGGCGGGGCTAAGACGGAACAGGTGGGGGGGGGGAATTCGGCCGAATCTCCCGGCGCAGCCCTCCCGGAAATTTGTGGCGATCCCACCCGCTTGTCCGCTGAACTACACATCTTCAATTGGTCCGACTACATGGACCCGTCTATCATGTCGCAGTTCCAAGAGTTATGCCAGGTCAAGGTCGTCGAAGATATTTTCTCCAGCAATGAAGACATGGTCGCCAAGTTACAGGCGGGTAATACCGGTTACGATCTGGTCATCCCGTCTGACTATGCCGTACAAATCCTGATTTCTCGCGGCTTGTTGGCCGAGCTGGACAAAACCAACATCCCCAACGTGGTCAACCTCAAGCCGGAGCAAATGGGCCTTTACTACGACCCGACCAACACATACAGTCTACCCTATCAATGGGGCACAACCGGCATCGGTTACAATAGCGACTACTACGAGACGCCGCCGGATAGTTGGGCGTATCTTTTCGACCCGGCGCTGGTTTGCCAACACAAAGGCTTCGCCTCCATGCTGGATGACGAGCGTGAAGCCATCGGTGCGACGCTGAAGTACCTGGGTTACTCCTACAACGACACCGATCCGGCGCATCAGGCGGAAGCCCAGGCTACGCTCATCGCCCAAAAGCCGTGTCTGGCGGGCTATAATTCCGACAACTACAACCAAAGTCTGGCCGCCGAGGAGATCGTTATCGCGCATGGCTGGCCCGGTATTATCGCCCTGGCGCGTAGCGAAAACGATAAGATCCATTTCGTCATCCCCAAAGAGGGCGGCGCGATCTGGCAAGACAACATGGTGATCCCGTTCGATGCGCCCAATAAGTATACGGCGGAACGCTTTATCAACTACATGCTTGAACCGGAAATCGGGGCGCAATTGAGCAACTACATCTTCTCCTTCACCCCGAACGCCGCTTCCGAGCCGTTTCTGGACGAAACCTATCATGCTATCCTGACGAGCGGCGGGATGATGGTGGACGCGGCGACACGGAGCCGCCTGGAATGGATCGAGCGCAACGACAAGACGGTGATCTTCTCCGACACGTGGACGGCGGTTAAAGCCAAGTAGGCAAGGCAGGCCGGTTGGCCGGTTGGCCTAGCGCGCCGATCAACCCGCCTGTTGAGGAGCTATCCGATGATGGCCGATTCCTTTTCTCTCTTAGCGCCAGTCTGGACGCACCTGACGCAGATTCAGCCCGTTCGCGGCGAAGGGATTTACCTTTACGACGCTGAGGGCCAACGCTACACCGACTTCACCTCCGGCATCGGCGTGACCAATACCGGGCATTGCCACCCGCGGGTTGTGCAGGCCATTCAAGAACAGGCCGCGCAGCTCATTTTTGGGCAGATGAATATTGTCGCGCCGCCGGCTGCCATACGCCTGGCGGAGAAACTCAACCAGGTCACGCCGCCGAGCCTGGATCGCTTCTTCTTCTCTAACAGCGGGGCGGAAGCGATTGAGGCCGGCGTGAAGCTGGCGCGCCAGGCGACCGGTCGGCGTAACCTCATCGTTTTCCAGGGCAGTTTTCACGGCCGCACCCATCAGACGATGGCGATGACCACCTCGAAGACGGTGTATCGGTATAATTACCAACCCTTGCCGGGGGGCGTCTTTGTGGCCCCGTTTCCCTACAGCTATTTTTATGGTTGGGATGAAGCCACGACCACGGCTTTTTGTTTGAAACAACTGGATTTGCTGGCGAAGAGCCAGACCGCGCCTGAGGAGACGGCGGCGGTGGTCATCGAGCCGGTGTTGGGGGAAGGGGGGTATGTGCCGGCTCCGCCGGCGTTTTTACAGGCGTTGCGCGCATGGTGCGATCATTATGGTATTCTGCTGATGTTGGATGAAGTGCAGAGTGGATTCGGCCGAACCGGGCGCTTCTTTGCCTACGAACAAGCCGGAATCATCCCCGATATCCTTATCATGGCCAAGGGCCTGGGCAGCGGGAGGCCCATCACCGCCATCGCCTCCCGCGCTGACCTGATGGCAGGCTGGAAGGCCGGCACACACGGCGGAACCTACGGCGGCGGCAACGCCGTGGCCGCCGCCGCCGCTTGCGCCACGATTGACGTCATCCGCGACGAGCAATTGGCGGAAAACGCGGTCGTTCAGGGCCAACACTTATTAAGCGGCCTGGGAGAGTTGCAAGCCGAATACCCGATAATCGGCGATGTGCGCGGCTTGGGGCTGATGGTGGGAACGGAGTTCACCACCTCGGACGGCCAACCGGACGCGGCTGTAACCGGTCGTGTGCAGCAGGAATGCCTCAAACGCAATCTCTTGTTGCTGGTGTGCGGCAGTTACGGCAACGTGATCCGTTGGATACCGCCGTTAGTCGTGACGACCGCCCAAATAGATGCGGCCTTGGCGACATTTAATGAGGCGTTACAGGCGGCGAGTGTATGATTCCCCTACGGCTGGCGCTGGCGCAAACATCTTGGCCGGGTGAGCGCGAGGCGCTGATGGCAACGTATGAACAGATGGCCGAGGATTCGGCCGAATCCGGCGCCCATCTCCTGTGCTTACCCGAATTCTCGCTCTCTCCATACTTTCCCAGCACGCGGGACCCTGACGGCTTTCGTTGGGCTGAGCCATTGCGCGGCGGCCCTTCCGAACAATTCTTCAGTCGGCTGGCGCGTGCGCACCGCCTCTTCGTGGTTGGCAGTCTCTTTGAGCAAGTGTCCAGCCGACGCTACTATGACACCGCCACCCTGCACGGGCCGGACGGGCAGTTCCTCGGCCACACGCGCAAAGTCCACATCCCGCAAGGCGACGGCTATCATGAAGACCACTTTTTCGCCGGCTGGCATGAATACCCAGTGCATCAGGCCGGTCGCTTGCGTCTGGCTATTCCCACCTGCTATGACCAATGGTTCCCGGAACTCTCGCGCATCTACGCTTTGAGCGGGGCCGAACTCATTGTTTACCCTACCGCCATTGGTTCGGAACCCAACGCGCCGACTGTGGATACCCAGCCTGCCTGGCAGACGGTGATGCAGGGGCAGGCCATAGCCAACGGCATTTTCATGGCCGCCGTCAACCGCACCGGCCAGGAAGGGGTGACCTTCTTCGGCAGCAGCTTCATTTGTGATCCCATGGGTCGAATTCTGGCTCAGGCCGGGCGCGACAAGACCGAACTGGTCATGGCGGACCTTGACCCGGCGCAATTGAGCGCCTGGCGACAACTTTTTCCGTTACTGCGCCAGCGCCGGCCGGAGGTTTATGGTCGATTGTTGTCGGGCGGGTGATGACCGGATGGCGCACAGCGGAACAAGATTTTTACGCGAGTAATCGCCCGCCTGCGCTGCCCTTGATCCCGCGCCTTCGCCGGGCTGGTAGGTTTTGAGTAATTACGTCACAGACAGAGAGAGGATTATGTTAGCGCAAACAGCCACCCCATCCATTCGGTTAGTTACCGAGATTCCAGGGCCGAAAAGCCTGGAGCTTGTCGCTCGACGCGAGGCCGCCACAGCGCGCGGGGCGGCCAAGTTGACTCAGATCGCCGTGGAATCGGCCGAAAATGCTCTGGTGCGCGATGTGGATGGCAATACCTTGCTCGACTTTGCCGGCGGCATTGGCGTGCTGGGTGTCGGCCATTGCCCGCCCCCTGTCGTCAGCGCGCTTCAAGCTCAGGCCGCCAGACTCATCCACATGTGCGCCATCGTCGCCACTTACGAGCCGTTTGTCCAGGTAGCCGAACTGTTGAATGAGGTCGCGCCGGGCGACTTTCCCAAGAAAAGCGTCCTGCTCAACAGCGGGGCGGAAGCGGTGGAGACGGCCGTCAAGATCGCCCGCGCCGCCACCGGCCGTCCGGCCTTGATCGTGTTTGAAGGGGCGTATCACGGACGCACGAATCTGACCTTAGCCATGACCAGCAAATATGGTCTGTTCAAGAAAGGCTTTGGCCCGTTTGCGCCGGAAGTTTACCGCCTGCCGTTCCCCAATGTTTACCGTCGGCCGGCCGGGATGAGCGAGGCGGCGTTTGTGGAGGATGCCGTGCGCCGGTTAGAGCACGCGCTGGTCGCCCAGGTGGATCCGAGCGCGGTAGCCGCGATTGTGATCGAACCGGTGCAAGGGGAGGGGGGCTTCATCCCGGCGCCCGCGCCCTTCTTACAACGTATCCGGGCGTTGTGCGACCAGTATGGGATGGTGATGGTGGCGGACGAGATACAATGCGGATTCGGCCGAACCGGTCGCCTTTTCGCCATCGAGCATTATGACCTCGCCCCGGACCTGATCACCACCGCCAAATCTCTGGCGGCCGGCATGCCCCTGGCGGCTGTCACCGGCAAAGCCGCCATCATGGACGGACCGCATCCCGGCGGTCTGGGTGGCACGTATAGCGGCAACCCGTTGGCCTGCGTGGCCGCGGTGGAGGCTATCCAGATGATCCGCCAACCCGCCTTCTTGCAGCGGGCTGTGGCCGTGGGCGAGCGCATGCGCGCCTGCCTCACGCAAATTCAACGTGACAACCCACAGGTCGTGGGGGATGTGCGCGGCCTGGGGCCGATGTTGGCTTTGGAACTGGTCAAAGACCCGACGAGTAAAGAGCCGAATATGGATTTGACTCAGGCCATTACGGCCGCAACGCTCAAGCGCGGCCTGATCACCATCCGGGCCGGACTGTATAGCAACTGTGTGCGCTTTTTGCCGCCGCTCACCATAACCGACGAGCAAATTGACGAGGGCATGGCGATCCTGGCCGAAGTGGTGCGGCAGTTAGCCTGATGCCCGGTCGGCCCGAAATTACAGACTTAGATCAATCATCGCCCATTCTGATACGGATAAGGAGCCAAATATGACCCAGACAAAATTCACACTCGACGAAACCCAGTTGCCCCGCTTCTGGTACAACATCAACG
>JAYRVN010000117.1:0-5623 GCA_041918535.1 Chloroflexota bacterium | reverse complement strand
TATTTCGTTGAGCGTCTTTTCTTCTTTCAACAGTTCAAGGGCAACTTTTGCCTTGAAGGTGGGTGGGTATTGCTTTCTCATGCTGTGTAGTCTACCTTAAAGTTGCCGCTTTTTCTGTCCTAAATCTCTAGACCATTATAAAGTTATGCGGGCGGAAGTTCTCGAATGGATTTCCTGCTCAAGTTAGAGCAAATAGTTATCGCGGGTAAAAAGAGTCGGAGTGGGTTAGAGGCAAGGGAGTTGGAGGAACAACTAATCGTGGATATTCAAAGGTATAGCCAGCACCCTGATTGCAGGACGCTGGTTTGCTTTGTCTATGATCCGGAAGGGCGAATCGCTAGCCCGCGCAGCGTTGAAAGTAATCTTAGCGGAGAGCGGGATGGAATTACAGTGCGCGTCATCATTGCCCCCAAAGGGGTGTAAGCAGGCCCAACCCGGCGCGGCAACTGACCGTCCATTGCCTGACGAGTAGCCCCGGGCGGCAACGCGATCCGGCTCTTAACGGCTGAATTCGGCGTCACCCTCCCATCATCCCCCATGCGAGCTAATCAGCTGCGCTTTAGCCTGATGAGCCATGAAAGAAGACCCCGCCGACGCACCCGTTGGCGGAGTCTCTTTTGGGGCAGGGGAAGAGGCGGCCGATTAGAAACCTTCCAATTCTGATAAATCGGCGATGCCGCGGGCCAAATCGGCGATATGTTGTAGCAAGGCCAGGCGGTTGGCACGCACGGTTAGGTCTTCATCCATCACCAGGACAGCCTCAAAGAAGCGAGTGATAGCCGGTTCCAGGCGGCGCAGGCCGGCGATGAAAGCGGCGAGTGAGCCGTCGGTCGCCGCCCGCACCTGGGTGTAGGCGGCGTGCAGGTCACGTTCAGCCTCCAGGTTGAAGGCGTCCGGCGATAAGGGGTAACGTTCAGTCAGCGCGCGCGTGATGCGCACGCAACGCGCGTAGGCGTCTAGCAACGTGGACCAGTCCGGCTGCCGGATGGCGTCAGTCAGCGCCTCGGCCGTGAGCAGGGCGGCGTAGGGATCGTGACTCTGCTCGGCCAAGACGGCCTTGACGACGCTGGCGCGGTAGCCGCGCTCACGCAATAAGCCTTCGAGGCGGCCCTGAATGAACTCCAATACGGCGGCGACGGTCTGGTCGGTGACGGGGATGGGCTGCGTTTCGGCCGATTCCCAACACGCCGCGCGCAAATCGAAGCGCTGCGCATGGGCCGTCAGGTTCTCTATGAGGTGAATCGCCGCCCGGCGTAAGGCAAACGGATCGTTAGAGCCTTTGGGCAGCAAACCCGCCGCCGCCAAACCCACCAAACTGTCGAGCCGGTCGGCCAGAGCCAGGGCCAGACCGGGGCGGGTGCGACTGACCGCCTGGTATTGCTCGGCAATGGCGGCGCTTACATCGGCCGATTCGCCGCTCAGTTGGGCATAATGGCCGCCCATAATCCCTTGCAGAGCGGTCATTTCCACCACCATGCGCGTCGCCAGGTCCGCTTTCGCCAGCAGAGCGGCGCGTTGAGCGGCAGCCGTTTCGGCCATGCTCAGGCCCAGACGGGCGGCGACGCAGGGCGTCAATTGCTCCAGGCGGCGGGCCTTGTCGAGCATAGAGCCTAGCTCGGCTTGAAAGGTGAGTCGGGCCAGATCGGGCAGACAAGCGGCCAGCGGCCGATCTTTGTCGTGGCTATAGAAGAATTCGGCGTCGGCAAAGCGGGCGCGAATGACTTGTTCGTTGCCGTCGGTGACGATGTCGAGGTGCTCGGCGTCGCCATTGCGCACAGCGATGAAGTAAGGTAGCAAGCGGCCGTCGTCGCCGTAGAGGGGGAAGTAGCGCTGGTGTTTGCGCATGACGGCCACCAGAATTTCCGCCGGCAGGGCCAGGTAGCGATCCTCGAATCGGCCGATAAATGGCAATGGCGCTTCCACCAGGTTAGTCACCTCCGCCAACAAGCCGGCGTCATCCGGCGTAACCCCGCCGTGCGTCGCCGCCAACTGCGCCACGCCCTGACGGATGCGCTGTTCGCGCTCAGCCGTGCGCCAAACGATACGGTTCGCCTGAAGAAGCGCGGCGTAATCATCCGCCTGCGCCAGACTCAACGCCGAGGTCGCAGCCGCGCGCAAGCCCCGGCTCTGGCGGCCGCTGGTCACCCCGGCGTAGGCCAGAGGCACTACCACCGGCCCGTATAAGGCGGCCAGCCAGCGTAACGGCCGACTGAAACTGATATTATCGGCGTTCCAGCGCATACTTTTCTCGAAGCGCAGTTTACCCAACAGCCCCGGCAAGGCCTCGGCCAACGCCTCAACCGTGGGCCGGCCGACTTCGCGCACCAGGGCGGCCACATAACGCTTGCCCCCCTGTTCGATGACGGTCAGCGCGCTCAAGGGCACGCCCTTGCTCTGGGCAAACCCGACTGCGGCGCGTGTGGGTTGGCCGTCAGCGTCAAGGGCGCGGTCAGCCGGCGGCCCTTTGGCCTCCGTTTCCCGATCGCTCTGGCGGGGCGACAAGCCATGCACCCACACGGCTTGCCGGCGGGGCGTGCCGTCCACCTCTAACCGGTCGTAGCTCAGGCGCAGATCGGCCAGAAGCTCGGCCGTTAAAACGCGCAATTGATTGAGGACGGCGGTCAAATCGTTGGCCGGCAGCTCCTCGGTACCGATCTCCAGCAGGAAGGTTTGCGGGGCGTCGGGTGCGGCGGGCAGGTCGGCGGGGGCGGGCTGGATTCGGCCGATTGTGCGCCAGCGTTCATGTTCCAACAAGGGGAATTCCAGGCGTTGGCGCTGTTCCAGATAAAGCTCCGACACCTGGCGCGCCAGCGCGCGCATGCGCTTGAAGTAATTCGCCCGTTCCGTCACGCCAATCGCCCCGCGCGTATCCAGGACATTGAACAGATGCGAGCATTTCAGATTGTAATCATGCGCCGGCAGCATTAGCTTGTTGTTCAGGCAGCGCTGCGCCTCGCGCTCGTAGATATCGTACACCTGGCGTAGAGCCTCCACATCGGCCACATGGAAGTAATAGTGGCAATGCTCGATCTCGCTTTGCAGCAAGATGTCGCCATAGGGTATGGCCGCGCCGTAGTCAATTTCCCACACGCTGCGCTTCTTTTGCAGGGCCAGGGTAATGCGATCCAGCCCGTAGGTGAGCTCCACGCTGACCGGGTCGAGATTGAAGCCGCCGGCCTGCTGAAAATAGGTGAATTGGGTAATCTCCTGGCCGTCCAGCCACACTTCCCAACCCAAGCCCCAGGCGCCCAGAGCGGGACTCTCCCAGTTATCTTCGACGAAACGGATGTCATGTTGGCGGGGATCAATGCCGATAGCTTCCAGGCTTTTGAGATAGAGTTCCTGGGGGTTGCCGGGATCAGGTTTGAGGATAACCTGTAACTGATGGTGCATCTGCATCCGGTTCGGGTTATCGCCGAAACGGCCGTCATCGGGGCGGATGCACGGCTCGACGTAGACTACGTTCCACGGCTCCGGCCCCAGCACGCGCAAGGCGGTGGCCGGGTTCATCGTGCCCGCGCCGACCTGCACGTTGTACGGCTGCTGCACCACGCAACCCTGCGCCTTCCAATAATCAATCAGGCGTAAAATAATATCTTGAAACGACAATGTTTCACTCATACCCAATCCTGCCAAGCGGCCGTTGACCAGGGCTAATCAGTCCGGTTCGGCCGAAATTTAGTTTTCCAAACGGGCGGATGCCAGGGAACAATTATAGCACGGCGGCGGGAGGCGTGATGTGGTGCGCGCGAAAGTCGTTCAGAGTCGCCGTCAGCGTCGCCATGACCTGATCCTGACCGGCCAGGTTGTCTACCAGGGCCTGACGCAAGGCGGCGAACTGTTCGGCGCGTTGCTGCTGCTCGCCGCGCAAATGGGCAATGAGTTGCGCCGTAACGCCATCTTGCGCCTGCCGGTAAGCTTCCAGGGCGGCAGCCAGGCGATCTCCCTGCTCACGCTGGTTGGCCTGTTCGCTCGCCAGCGACTCCAGCCAGAGCGCAATGAGGTCGCTCAGGGCGGCGTCGCGTTTCAAAGTGTGATCCTGGTTGAGGGCGTGGTCGGCCTCCGTGCGGGCGGTGGCTTCTACCTCCAACGCCTGACGCAACTGGCGCGTTTCGCGGCGCAGCGCGTTGATATTCTGCTCCAGCGCGGCGAAGCGGTCTTCGATCTGGCTGGCTTGTTCGCCAAAAAGGATGTTGCGGATTTGTTGGAGGTCGGGCGAGATGTTTTTTTCTTCGGCCATGGCGCATCACCTGGGCAAGGCTGATAGGTTTTTCTCAGTATAGCATGAGGCGAAAGGGGATACAATGGCAAGGGATCAGGATTCGGCCGAATCCGGCTCAGTGGGGGCTAACAGGCCGGCTTCACGGCGCAGGCGATAGAGAAATTCGGCCGATTTCACCTGTTTTTCCAAATGAAAACGCAAATAGTCATGCAAAATCTGCTCCAACTCCCGATGCAGCGACCGACGCAACTGCACGGCTTGCACCGTTTCCCAGCGGCGCGTCTGTAAAAAGCGCAACACCTTCAACGCCGCCGCCGAAAGCGGACGCGCGCGCCGGTCTGCCTCGGCGCACTCCGGACACAGCACACCGCCCAACTCGGCGCTGAAGAACTGGTCTTGCTCCGTCGCCGCCGCGCCGCAGTGCACACATTGAAACAGTTGGGGCTGAAAGCCCACCAGCGCCAATAAACGCAGTTCATAATAGCGGGCGATGAGCAAATAGTTCTGGCTTTGGCTCAGCCAGCCCAAGGCATTCGTCAACAACTCATACAGCGCCCGATTGCTCTCTTCTTCCGGCGCAAAAGCATCCAACAACTCCACGACATACGAGGCATACGTCATGCGCACCAAATCTTCGCGCAACGGCTGATACGCCTCGATCAGTTCCGCCTGGGTGACAATATCCAGGTCATGCCCCTTAGCCAGCAAGAATCGGGTGCGCATAAACAGTTCCACATGCCCTGTCTTGCGGCTTTGCGGCTTGCGCGCCCCTTTGGCAATGGCGCGCAGTTTGCCCAACTCGCGGCTATACAGCGTCAGCAACCTGTCCGCCTCGCCGAAGTCACTGCGCCGCAAGACAACCGCTTCCGTCCGGTAAGAGCGTTCACGCGCCATCCTGATTCACTCCCGGGGCGTTTGAGCCAGATGTTGCGGGCCAAAATGGTCAGGCAGCAGGGCGTATAACGTGCGTTCCTGCACCTGACCGGCCTCATCCACCAACCACACCGGCACATCCCCCGCAAACTCCGCCAATACTTGCCGACAAGCCCCACACGGCGACCCGCCATTGGATGTGGCTACCGCCGCCGCCAGAATCGTTTGTTCCCCTTCTGATACCATCTTGAATACTGCCGACCGCTCGGCGCAAATCGTCAGGCCATAGGAGGCGTTCTCCACGTTGACGCCGGTGTAAAGCCGGCCGCCGGCGGCCAGGATGGCCGCGCCGACGTAATAATGCGAATAGGGGGCATACGCGCGCGCGCGCACGGCGCGCGCCGCGGCGATCAGGGCGTCGCGCTGTTCGGGTGGGATCATGGCAATCTCAGATGGGTGAACGGGGACGGGGCGCTGTCATCGGGCAGCGTAACGCGATCGATGATGACCTGCTCCAGGCGGCAGTTT
>JAYRVN010000116.1:0-2499 GCA_041918535.1 Chloroflexota bacterium | reverse complement strand
GGAACAAGACCTGGAGCCCGACAGAGAAAGAGATGCAATAAGGCAAGAAGGAATCCGGGGCGACCGGAATACCCAAAACGGAGATGGTTTCAGTGCCGGCGCGTTCGGCAGCGGCGCGGGCCAGGCCGGCTACATACGGCCCTAAAAACACTGTTCCGACAGTAGTGCTGAAGGCGGAATTCGCCCAATCATACATCGCCCAGCCAAAAGTTTCCCGCTTGTCATTCATGCGCACTCCTCCACTTTGTCTCAGGTTTATCTGGGCTAAACATCAGTGAGAACCCGCTGAGAAGCCGCAGGTTACGCGCTGAGTCGGAATGCGTTGGTTATCTGACCCGCCAATACTTATGGCGTGGGCAAGGGTTCAGGCGTCGCTGTGGGCGGTTCGGCGGTGGGCGCGGAGGGATCGGGCGTAGGCGTAGGCAATTCAATGTACGGCTGTGGCGCAAAAAGGTCCGGGCGGCAGGGGTTGTAGGCAGAACCTAGCACAAGCCGGTAGTCATAGCGGGAGTTGGCATCTGGGTTGAGAGCAATGCCATATTGGTTGCTGGGCAAGCCATTGCCAGGGCGTGGGAGGTCGAAAATCCAGGAGATGAGCCAGGCAAACGAGCCGCGCAAGTTGGGGGCGTTGAAGGTGAGGGTGGTTTCGGCCGAAATTGGAACCTTTTCTTCACTTAACACCGGCGCAAACCCATACCAGGCCAGATTCTCAGCCGCCAATTGCGCCAGATCAGGATCGTTTGACGCATTGACAACCTCGACCGTGAGCGGCGGGCGACTGGCGCGGTTCAGCGCCGGCGGCAGATAGAGCCGCTGAAGAGTGATCTGCATGGTGCTCCAATCAGGCAGTTGCACCCTGGAGCCATCTTCCAATTGGACAGCTTGAACATCCTGGTTGAGGTACAGGCTTTGAATGCCGTTGGCGCGCACGCTGGGGGCCAGAGCGGATAGTTGCAGGATTCGGCCGATATCCAGATCACTCTCCAGCGCATCCTTATAAACTCCCCACAGGCGCGGCACTTCCGACACCAGATTCAAATCCACTCCCTGATCTAAAATCGCCCGCAAAATCTGCTGCTGACGCCGTCCTCGGTCAAAGTCGCTGGTGGTCTTGCGCGAGCGCGCATACCACAACGCCATGTCCCCATCCATGTGATAAATGCCTGGCGACAACTTGAACCACGCCCAGTTATCCTCGTCGTTAATATCCAGGCCCGCCTGTTTCAGCCGCCAATCCTCCAACGGGCACGTCACCGCCACATCTATTCCTTCTAGCGCATTGACGATTTCCACAAATGCGTTGAAGTCAATCCGGGCGTAATAATGAATCTGGATGCCCAAATTATACAAAATCGTCGCCCGCATCGAATCAATCCCCCCGTAGGCAGCCGTGTTAATCCGCCGCATTTCATGGGCCCCAGGGATGTAGACATACAAGTCTCGCGGCAGCGATAGCATGGAAGCCGTCTTGCGGTCACGATTCACCGACACAATGATGATCGAGTCGCTATTCAAGCCGCCGTCGCCCCATTCCGCGCTATCCTTTCCCAGCAACAAAATATTCGTCGTCTGGCTCGGCAGGGCGTAGGTGGGAACCGGCGTCGGCGCATCCGGCGGCGGCGTATACCAATCCAGGCTGGGCGCATTTTGCGGGATCGGCGTGGGCGTTGGGGTCGGAATACCGGTAGCGGCAGGGGTTGAAGTGGCCCTTGACGTGCGCGTCGGTGTGCGGGAAGGCCCGGCGCCGGACGTCGCTTGCGCCGCAGGCGTTGTTCCGGTGGTCACATCAGCCGTGATGGAGCCGGCGGGCTCGGCCGTCTCGGTAGGGGGCGGCGTTGGCGTGGCAATCTGCGTCGCCTGAGCCCGGCCGCCCAAAGGGCGAGGAGTCGGCGGCGCAGCATTCCCCCGGCAAGCCGCCAGCCAAAACGCCAGCATCCCGATTCCCCACCAGAGGCTAAGGCGTCGTGAGAGATTCCATCCACTTATCACGCGCAGGACTGTAAGTAGCGGCACGTTGAAAACCCACAAAAGACAGATTAACCTTAAAGTTTTTCGCCAAACAGATGTTCGGTTCGGCGGAAGAAAGCGTACCCCACGCCCAAGACAATTAAGGACGTGATCAGAGTGCGGATCAGGTAAGCCGGGTCCATAGGGGCGGGCGTCCCTTGACTACCCAATGTGCCCCATAACACTGTGCGGTAACCATCAATGATAGAGGCCATCGGGTTGAGCCAGCGCATAATATGGGCGGCATTGAGGGCGCCCAGGCCATCTATCGAGCGCGTCAATTGGTCTAACGGATAGACCACCGGCGTGAGGAAGAACCAAGCCAGCATCCCTACATCCAGGATCATGGCAATGTCGCGATAGAACACATGCAGGGCGCTAAGCATCATCACCAAACCTAGCGTGAAGATAACTTGCGTCGCCAATAAGGCCGGCAGCCACAGCGCATGAATTGTCAACCCAATGCCGGAAACAAAAAGAAAAACGACAAGG